>CBFDDS010000173.1:0-1513 GCA_965603625.1 Candidatus Woesearchaeota archaeon | reverse complement strand
GGCAACTCCTGCTCTTTTTTTATCTTGTCAGCGTTCAGCATGATCACTCCCAGCACAATAACACTAACCCATGCAAGAAGGACATTATTTCCCTGCAGCATCCCAAAGCTCGCTCCAGTGTTGCTAACATAATGAATAGAGACAATCCCAATATCAGTAAAGAATCTGGTGCTCTCAATCCACACCTTTAAGAGCTGGTCTACCACTATCAGGCCGAACAGAAGAATTGTATTTCTGACAAAGGGTTTCATAACAAGAGATTAATATACTCTACAATAAAAATGTTTCTAGTAGATTAGCAGCCAATAGAACTAGTAGTTGAATCAGTAGCTCCACTTATCCTTAGGAAAATTGCTGGTACCTTCTGAGAGCCTCTCCATTCTCTTAAGCCTCTGGTTCATGGAGTCAAGCTCTGCCTTTATTGCGTCAAGCTTGGCGCTTATAATCTCAAGGTCTTTGCCAAAGTTAATCTCTCCAAGAGCATGGTCATGAGCAGAGGAGCGCATGTCTTTCTCAGTCACTTTCTCAAAGCCAAAGGCCTCTGGTGAAACCTCACCAGGAGCTCCAGTGCCAGGAGGAGATGCAGGGCTAGGACCTCCAAAGCCCATATCCGGGCTGCCCAAGGGATCGCCAAAACCAGTCATCCCGCCTCCCTGGGTCGGGGTCATGGAGGGCATGCCTATATCTGGCTCGTGTCTATCAAGGCCTAGGTCGTCCTTCTTTTTCCCAAAAAGATGCCCTAAAATACCCATAAATAACCTCTTTTTTGTCTTTTCTTATATTATCATTGTTTTAGTATAAAAAATTTACTCTTGCTCAGATAATTGGAACCTCTCTCTCTGATTTTATCCCATAAACAAACAGGTAGTTCCACAAGAGGCCGTGCTTCTTCTCAATCTTAACTGAGAAGCCAGCATCCCTGAAAATCTTTTTAAGTCTTTTAATATCAGACACCCATTCAGCATCTGGAAGGAATTTGAAAAAATTAACATACTCCACAAAGCATATCTTCCCTCCGTCGGGGAGTAGGCGGTTCATCTCGCTAAGTATCTTCTGAAAATCCTGCATATAGCTCATCATTCCCACACTAAAGATAAGGTCAACGTTTCTGACAGAGGGATGCACCCTGTTAACCTGGTGCTGGTCATGTATCACAACAACATGGCTGATGCCCTTTCTCAGAAGCCTCTTTGTAAGAAGGTTAATGTTCCTCTTGCTGAGGTCTGTTGCATATACCTTTCCTTTCGGGCCAACTGCCTCTGCTATGTGCAGGGTCATGGTGCCCACGCCCGCTCCGTATTCTAGCACTACTTTTTGGTTTATATTCTGGGCAATTTCTATTATCCTCCTCCTCACCCTCTTAGGCAGGAGGAGATTCTCCATCCAGAGGGTTAAGTGCGCGAAGTGGTTTGAGAATCCAACAATCGCGTCAGGGTTGTAAAAGAAGATAAGCAGGAGATATATTGGAATGCCGAAGAAAACCAGGGAGACTATCCTTCCAACAATAGTGAGT
>CBFDDS010000172.1:0-1524 GCA_965603625.1 Candidatus Woesearchaeota archaeon | reverse complement strand
AAGTCAAGTTGCTTTGCAAGAGAGGTTGCATCCACTCTTATTCCCATAGAGGATAGTTCCAGACAATCTTGTCTTTCATGATCCCATACAAGAATGTCTCCGTTCAGGCCTGTTTTTTGTTCATAGGTCTTTGTTGACCAGTCATCATAGTCTGCTGCTCTCAAGTCATGAGGCTCTCCTGATTCCAAGGCATGCCCTATCCCTATCAAGAATACTGCGCCGTGCTTTTTTGTAATTTCATACTCTCTTTCTTTTGAGGATAACTCAGGATACATCTTTTCCAGGTCCTCAGAATGAATAAACTTAATCTCTTTTGGAAGCCTGGCTTTTAGTGCTGGAAATTCTTTTTCAACTATTGCTTCTGTTTCTAAGAGCGCAGAATAGATTTTGTTTACAATATCTTTTAAGAAATCAAGATTTCTCTCCTCTTTTGACATAATTCTTTCCCAATCCCATTGGTCAACATAAATGCTGTGTATAGAACTTATATCTTCATCCTTTCTTATAGCATCCATGTCTGTGTACAGCCCAGCTCCATGCTTAAACCCATATTTCCAGAGAGCATATCTCTTCCATTTGGCAAGACTGTGCACCATTTCAATATGTTTATCAGAAACCTTTGTTTTAAAGCTGACAGGAACCTGCGTGCCGGCCAGGTCGTCTTGAAGGCCTGTGCCTGTTATCAGGAACCTTGGAGCAGAAACCCTTAATAAGTTTAGATTTTCAGACAGTCTTCTTTCAAAAGCATCTTTTACTGTCTTTATTCCTTTTTCTGTTTGAAAAAAATCTAATTTTGGTTTGTAATCTTGTGGTAATATTGATGTTATCATTTTCTCACCTTTTCTCAAGCTTATGATGTGTCTTTATTAAAGTTTATGGTTTCATATCAAAAAATATATTATTATCGGCACTAATAGACAGCCCATTGAGTGTATTCTTGGCAGGCCTTTTTCTGGGGGTATTAAGCCTACTGCTGTGCTTATGATTAAGATTACCAACCCGACAGGGTTGCATAGGATTATGGTCAGGATGAAGATGAAGCTTATTATTCCAATCACCAGAGCTCTATAATTTATTTTTGTTATCAAGCTTGAGAATCCTCTGCTTATCATCACTCCAAGAATAAAAGCAATTCCTCCTGCTATTAGTGCAACGCAAAGGAACATGAGGATGTGAGGCAAACTAATATTTTCAACCAGTTTCTGAACAGTTATTACTGCACCATTCCTTGCTTTGTTTAGTACCAGAAGAGTGAGAAGTGAAAGTGTAAAGTTGACTGTGTTAATTGCTCCAATCAATATAAGGAACCCATGGTCTCCAAGCTTCTTAGTGAACTGAAGAGATATAACTGCTGCAGTTGCTGCTCCTAGGCCGGGGAATACTGCTGTTAAAAAGCCTGAGAACTGCCCTGATATCAGGGCTTTGATAGTCTTCTTTTTATCCAGGGGAGTTTCCTTCACCAATACTTGCTTTGGAATTGATTCTTTTCTTAACAAGCTAATGATTAAGGTTGATATTCCAAAG
>CBFDDS010000171.1:0-1557 GCA_965603625.1 Candidatus Woesearchaeota archaeon | reverse complement strand
CATATAGAACAATTTTTGTAGAATATTTGATTATAACTTTAACTAATTCACCTTCTTTATAAAAATGTCTTTTATTTTTAGGAAGCCGAATAAATCCTGTGCCTTTTTTATTTGCTATTGCGATAAAAGCTTTGAATATCATTTTTCCTCGCCTAGAATTGGGAAAATGATATTCTATTTAAAGCTTTTGTTATAGTAACTAAAATCAGAAAGTTATGAGGATTGTCTACTTTACGCTTACACACTTAGCAAGATTCCTTGGCTTGTCAATTGGTCTGCCCAGCTTGTCAGCTGCATAGTAGGCTATCAACTGGCCTGCTACTGCTGCTATTATGCCGAACTTGCCGTCATTTCCTGTATTGATGTATATGCTGTTTTTTTCCTTGCCCAGCTCTTTATCATTGGTTATCATAGTTATCATTGCTCCCCTTGCCTCTACCTCTTTGGTGTTAGAGATAATATCAGGGTCATTATCGCTCACCAGGCTTATCACAGGGGTTCCTTTTTCTATCAAGGCAATAGTGCCATGCTTTAGCTCTCCTCCCATCATTCCCTCAGCATGTATATATGAGATTTCCTTTATCTTAAGAGCTGTTTCCCTGGCAACAGGATAGGTGAGCCCTCTTCCGATTACATAACAGTCCCTTGAAGTTGCTATCTGCTCTGCAAGCCTCTTAATCTCATCTTTCTCATCAAGCAGGGTGGTTATCTTATCAGAGAGATTGGTGAGATTAACCTTGAACCCAAACACCTGGGCTATCTTTAGCAAAAGGGTTGCCTGGTTAACAAAGGCCTTGGTACTGGCAACACACACCTCTTGTCCAGCGAATATATTAAGGCTTAGCTCGCTCATCCTTTGTATTGTGGAGAAGGGAACATTGACAATACTGACAATTTTTGCCTTGTTCTCTTTTGCATACTTCAAGGCGTCAATAACATCCATGGTCTCCCCGCTCTGGCTAATTGCAATAACAAGTGTGTCCTTGTCAACATTTGCAAAGTGCTTGAACTCAGAGGCAATAAGGGTTTGGGCCTCTACTCCTATTTTATGAAGATAGTAAGCCCCTAGAAGAGATGCATGGTATGATGTTCCGCAGCTGGCAAAGATTATTTTTTTCGACTTCTTAATCAGCTCTATGAGCTTGTCAAACTCTGCCTTCTGCTCGTTCTCAAGCGAGAAGAGCATTCTCTTAATAACCTCGGGCTCTTCACATATCTCTTTGAGCATGTAGTGCTTATACTCCTGCTTTTTGGACTCTTCCTGCTCCCACACAAACTTCTTAACTAGTTTTTCAATGGCTTTGCCGTCTTTATTGAAAAACTTGTAGCTGTTCTTGGTAACAACTGCAAACTCATCATTCTCAAAAAATATTGCCTTGTCTGTTAAATCAGAGAATGCATAGATATCAGAGGCAAGCATGTTCATGCCCTTGCAAATACCCAGGACAAGGGGAGAGTCCCTCTTCAGAGCATAGACCTCTTCCTTGCCTTTAATCATCATAAGGATTGCAAAGGTTCCTTTTACTTCTCCAAAAAAATCAAGTATTGCTTTTTCAA
>CBFDDS010000170.1:0-1560 GCA_965603625.1 Candidatus Woesearchaeota archaeon | reverse complement strand
GGCTCGTCTGGTTTCTCAGTGCTCTGCTCAGCAGTCTGTTCAGTACTCTGCTCTGCAGCCTCCTGGGGCTTCTGCTGCTCTTTAGAAGAAAGCTTGTCCAACAAAGACAATCTCCAGGCAGACCACTTCTTCAAAGCAGCCTCCTGCTCACTATTCTTCTGCTCAAGCAGAGCCTTAATCCTCTCAAGCTGCTCCTTGCCTGAAGACAATGACTCAGTCTCTTTTAACAGCTTCTCGCTGAAATCCTTTAACTCCATTGACTTCATGGTCAGGCTGATAATAAAGGAATGGTTCATCTGCACGACCAGCATCACAAAAAAGGCTGTTGCAAAGAATAGCAGGCTAGCCATAAAGTTGGTGTACAAAAGATTATAGCTGAACAAAAGATAAATAATATATCCTAGGAAGAAAATAATCATTAAAGCCATCATAATCGCGCCTGCCCTTTTATGGATGGGCCTGGTAAAGGCAGTAATCATTCTCCTGCATATAAAGATAGAGTAGATTAAGAATACCAGGCTCAGCAATATAAGGATGAAGTTAAACATATTAAACATATAAAAGAATCTTGCTGTTCTAGTATTTATTTATTGTGATTATTTCCTCTTATTATCCCTCAAAGCATTAAGAATCTCGCATCTCTTGCAGATTTCATTGGCGCACGGCTCCCTGCACTGCCTGCAAGAACCCACCTCTGCTTTTTCAACGTCTCCCTTCATCTTATAAACAGTCCTCAGGAAGAACTGGACAAGGTTATGCTTTGTGGGAGGGAACTTCTTCTCGAACTTATCCAGCATGTCTGCGTATTCCTTTCTATAAGCGCCCTCTCTACAAGGGCATGGCAGGTAATTAACAGGGAACTTCATTAACTTTGAATAAGCTGTTGTTTCTTTTTCTGTGCACAGGTAAAGAGGCTTAACCCTCTTGACAAACATCTTGCTCTTTCTCTCGCCGCTTATTGGCCCCTGCCTCCTGGCAAGTATCAAGTCATTCCTGAAAACATTCATGATAAAGCTCTGGGCCTCGTCATCAAGGTTATGCCCGGTAACCAGGCAGTCAAACTTGAGCTTCTTGGCATACTTGTTCAGGAGATACCTCCTGAGCACCCCGCAGATAAAACAGGAAGAGTAGTTAAGCCCCTTCTCATTGGCAACAGACTTGATAAAACAGAGAGACTGGCCGAACTCCTCTCTAAAACTAATCTCATGAAGCTTAACCTTGTATTTTTTGCACACCTTTCTAAGATTTTCAAGATTCTTCTTGGTATAATTGCCGATAACAGCATCAACAGTCACAGCCTCAACATTATATCCCAGCTTCTTAAGAACATACAGGGCAGCGGTTGAGTCCTTGCCCCCGCTCACAGCAACACCCACTTTATCCTTCCTGTCAAACAAGTCAAACTTCTTAATAGTCCTCTTAACCTTCTTCTCAAAATAATCCCTAAAGTGCTCTCTACATAAATCAGAGCAGTACACATTCTTATCACACTTAATGCATTTCTTAGGCATGCGAACAGAGAAACAGAATCGTTTTTTAAATCTTTAGCTTATTTCTCAG
>CBFDDS010000169.1:0-1568 GCA_965603625.1 Candidatus Woesearchaeota archaeon | reverse complement strand
CTAACATGGCTTTACCTCAGGAATTCATAGAAGTGCTCTTCCCTCACGACGAGGTCAGACCTATACAGGACGAGCTTATAAGAAAGATTAACGAGGTAGTCACAGGACAGCAAAACCTTATAGTGCATGCCCCTACAGGCCTTGGCAAGACAGCAGCTGCGCTTGGCCCAAGTATTAAAGAGGCCTTGAAAAAAGATCTTACTGTTTTCTTTCTAACCTCGCGTCACACCCAGCACAGGCTGGCAAGGGAGACCATAAACCTGATAAGAGAGAGGTATAAGCTCGCATTCACAGCAGTTGATATTATTGGGAAGAAATGGCTCTGCCTACAGCCCAATGTGAACAAACTCTACCCAAGAGAGTTCTTGGAGTACTGCAAAAAGATGAAAGAGGATGAACTCTGCGATTACTACACAAAAACCAGGGATAAGGGGGAGAGTTCAAAAGAAGCAGATGAGATTGTAAGACAGCTAAAGAGGGAGAACAAGACAGACACAGAGAGTATTGTTGAGAGGAGCACAGAGCATAAAGTATGCCCTTATGAAATATCCCTCTTGGTTGCAAAGGATGCAAGAGTGATAATAGGGGATTATTATTATCTATTTAACCCGCATATAAGAGAGACCTTTCTTAAGAGGATAGGGAAAGAACTGGGCAGAATCATTATTATAATTGATGAGGGGCACAATCTTCCTGAGAGAGTGAAAGACCTGGCAAGCCATAGGATAAGCACAAACACTGTGAGAAGAGCAAGGGAAGAGGCCAGGAAACACGGCAAAGAAGAAATAGAAGAAGTAATGGGAGTATTTGAGAAAAAACTATGGGCACTCATAGAGGATGTAGGGGATGAGGCCTATGTTGGAAAAGACCAGATCATAGCAGAGATAAAAGACATGACTGATTATGATGAACTAATTTCTGAGATGAACTTCACTGCAGACCTGATAAGAGAAGAACAAAAGCATTCCTCATTAGGCACAGTGGCGTCCTTTCTGGATGCATGGCAGGGCGATGATAAGGGGTTCACAAGAATAATGGCAAGGAGCATAGACCTGAGAGGGGAGGAGATAGTGACCATACAATATAGATGCCTTGACCCCAGCCTTATGACCCGGGATGTTATACGCTCAGCCTATTCCACAGTCATGATGTCCGGCACCCTGAATCCTACAAGCATGTACCGGGAGGTGCTGGGATTTGACACAGCAGAGGAGGAGAGCTATAAGAGTCCCTTCCCAGAGAAGAACAAGTTAAATATAATTATTCCAAGGACAAGCACCAAGTATGAGACCAGGAGCGATGAGCAGTATAGGGAGATGGCAGAGATACTTGTGAGGGCAACCAATAAGATACCCGGCAACACAGCAGTCTTTTTTCCAAGCTACAGCCTGAGAGATGAGGTTAACAAGCACTTCTCAAAACTATCAGACAAACCTGTCTTTGTGGAGAAACAGAAGTTCACAAAAAAAGAAAAAACAGATTTCCTGGACGCATTTAAGGGCTACAAAAATGTAGGGGCAGTTCTTCTTGGTGTAATTAGCGGCAACTTTGGAGAGGGCATAGACCTA
>CBFDDS010000168.1:0-1570 GCA_965603625.1 Candidatus Woesearchaeota archaeon | reverse complement strand
ACAAATAAATGCTTGATAAAGTCTTCTTCTCTTGTGGTTGCTCCTATAACCCCTTTTCCTCCTCTTCTCTGAGTCTTGTAAACATCTACTGCCTGTCTTTTGATATAACCTGCATGGCTTATTGTGATAACATTTTCTTCTGGCTTGATTAAGTCTTCCATGTCTATTTCTTCTACAACATCCTCTTCTATAACAGTTCTTCTTTCATCACCATATTTTTCGATTATTTTGCTCATCTCGTCCTTTATTATGCCTAGGATTTTGCTTTCATCAGCAAGAATCTCTTTTAATTTCCTGATAAGCTCTAGTAAATCTTTATGCTCATCCTTTATCTTCTGCTGTTCAAGGCCTGTAAGCCTTTGCAGTTTCATGTCAAGGATGGCTTGGCTTTGCTTGTCAGAGAGCTTGTAAACAGCAATCAAGTTTTTCTTTGCAACAACAGGATTCTTAGAAGTCTTGATGAGTTTGATAACAGGGTCAAGATGCTGGAGCGCTACAAGAAGTCCTTTTAGTATATGAGCCCTTTCCTCTGCTTTTCTTAAATCAAACTTGGTTCTTCTTCTTACAATAACCCTTCTATGGATTAAAAAGCTTTCAAGCAATTGCTTTATGTTAAAGGTTTTAGGCTGGCCTTTATCCAAGCCAATCATTATTGCTCCAAAAGTGGATTGTAATCTGGTGTGCTTGTACAATTGGTTCTTAACAATGTCTATATTAGCGTTTTTTCTGAGCTCAAGAACTATTCGCATGCCTTTTCTATCGCTCTCATCCCTTAAGTCACTTATTCCTTGAATTGTCCTGTCATTAACAGCATCAGCTATCTGCTCAATCAATTGTGATTTGTTTAATTGGTAAGGAATCTCTTTTATCACAAGGATTTGTTTGTCCTTTTTTTCTTCTATTTCTAGTTTTCCTCTTACTCTTATAACCCCCCGTCCATGATTATAGGTTTCTACAATTCCTCGTTTACCTAGGATTATTCCTCCTGTTGGAAAATCAGGTCCTTGAATAATCTGAAGAATATCATTAACTTCAATATCTGGTTTAACTATGAGTTCAATAACTGCTTGGCACACTTCCTTTATGTTATGAGGAGGTATATTGGTTGCCATTCCAACAGCGATTCCGCTGCTGCCATTAATCAAAAGATTTGGTATCTTGCTTGGTAAAACCATTGGCTCTTTTAAGCTTCCGTCAAAATTAGCCTGCCATTCAACAGTGTCTTTATCTATATCTGTAAGCATCTCATCGCTTATCTTGGCCATTCTTGCTTCTGTGTATCTCATGGCAGCAGCGTTGTCACCATCAACGCTTCCAAAGTTTCCCTGGCCTTGGACAAGCGGGTATCTTAATGAGAAGTTCTGTGCCATTCTTACAAGAGCATCATAAACAGCTGTGTCTCCATGAGGATGATACTTTCCTAGAACTTCTCCAACGATTCTAGCACACTTCTTGAATGGGGTGTTGTGCTTTATTCCCATGTCATTCATTGCATAAAGAATACGCCTATGAACAGGTTTTAACCCATCTCTTATGTCTGGTAAAGCCCTGCCCACTATAACACTCATAG
>CBFDDS010000167.1:0-1576 GCA_965603625.1 Candidatus Woesearchaeota archaeon | reverse complement strand
CTGAGCGGGAAAAACCAGAAAGGGTTCTTCTTCACCTCAACAATATCCAGTTTATTTTTTATTAGTTTCTTGAACTTCTTGAGATTGAACTCATGCAGGTGCCAGTCCATCTTAATGGTCACGCTTCCGAATATCTTGTGTATCCTAAAAAACTTGAAAACCTTATATATAAACTCAATAAGGTCTTCATTAGGAACAGTTATCACAATGTCTGTGTTTTTTTTTGAAAGGCGGATAGCAGTATCTACCAGCTCCTTGGGTTCGGGAACATGCTCTATCACTTCAGCGCATACTATCTTGTCAAACTTTTTCCTGAGCCTAAAGTTCTGGACATCGCCCTTGACAATCCTGACATTTTCCCTGCCTTTCAGGAATTTTTTTGCCTCTTTAAGAGCAGATGTTGAGATATCAACTCCTAACATAGACCTGTATTCTTTGATGTTTCTAAGAACATAGCCAGAGCCGCATCCAAGGTCAATGATATCATCTCTGGGTGTAGAGTCTAGAAGAAAGGTTATCTGTGCCACTCTTTTCTTAGAATTATACCTTATCAAGAAGTTGGGATGGTCATATCTGTTCTCATTGCCGTGCTTCTTGTACATCTGCTCATTCCACTTCTCAAAGTCCTTTTTATCCACGATAAACCTCTGAAAGCTGAAGTTAAATAAAGCTAAAATAAAAATCCCTTAAGGAGTTCTCTTATTAACCAGGTCTGCCAATAAACCGAAAAAGAAGATTTGCACAGCAAAGACCACTAGAATTACTGCAAGGCTGCCGATCCCGTTTGTCCTCTGCACATCAATAACCCCCTTTATAATTCCCACCAGGGCTACAATAATGCTTGTAGGAACAAAGAACTTCAGAGGGGCAAAGTAGAGTGCAACCTTGAAAATAAGAAAGTTAAAGCCTATAAAGTCCTTTATTGGGTTAATACTTGACTTGCCTTTTCTCTTAAAATAATTAATAGGCACATACTTTACATTGTAGTAATTGACAAGGGAAGTGATAGTCAGGGTTGAGGTAAAACTAAAGCCCTGGGGAAAGATGTTCCAGTATTTCATCACCAAATCCCTCCTAAACACCCTCAAGCCTGAGTTAAGGTCAGGTATGTTGATGCCAGTAACAGCCCTCGCAACAATTTTCAGCATCCACTTAGCAGGCCTCCTTAGAAAGGGAACTTGGACTTTTCTTCCTATTCTTGCGCCAACCACCATGTCATTCTGAGGAATGTATCTCAGAAGCCTGGGAATATCTCCTATAGGATAGGTACCGTCAGCATCTGTGGTTATTATCCACTCACCCTGAGCTACTCTTACTCCTGTTTTCAAGGATGCACCATAACCTTTATTCACAGGGTGCGTGATTAACTTTATGTCCTTTACTCTCTTAAGAATATTGCCTGTTCTGTCCTTTGAGCAGTCATTCACAACAATTAACTCATAAGGAAGATTCTTAAGGGTCTTCTTAACCTGGGTTATGGTCTCAAGAATAGCCTTTTCCTCATTGTATACCGGTATTATCACAGAGTATTTTATATTCATTTTATCATTGCCTTTTTTATCTTTTTACCTTACTT
>CBFDDS010000166.1:0-1581 GCA_965603625.1 Candidatus Woesearchaeota archaeon | reverse complement strand
AATAAAACAAATGATGGAATTAGAGAATCCCTGGGATGATTATTTTGTTTTAACTGTTGATGTATGATAAACTTTAAAAGCAAAACCAATTTCTTGGCTTCTGAGGTGAAAACATGACTGAAGTGCTTTACTTACTTGACTGTTATTTAAAAGAATTCGAAGCAACTGTTGAAAGTGTTAAAGACGATAAATATGTTGTTCTAGATAAAACTGCTTTTTATCCAAATGCTGGAGGCCAGCCTTATGACACTGGCAAATTAATTGCAGAGGATGGAAAGGATTACAATGTTATGTATGTTGCTAAGTTTGGTGATGATATAAGCCATGAAGTGGATAATCCTGGCTTAAAGCCAGGCGACAAGGTTAAAGCAGTGATTGACTGGGATAGAAGGTATAGATTAATGAGGATGCACACAGCAGCCCATGTAATCTCTATCATAATCGAGAAAGACGCAGATGCCCTTATCACAGGCAACCAGTTAGGCTTAGATAAATCAAGGATTGACTTTAATCTTGAGAACTTTGACAGAGAAAAGTTTTCTAAGTACATGGACAAAGCTAATGAGACGATAAAAAAAGGAGCAGAGATAAGGCTTTTCTTAATGCCCAGGGATGAAGCTATTCGCAAATATGTAAGGCTTACTAATCTTGCAAAAGGCTTTTCTGAGGATATAAAAGAATTAAGACTGGTAGAGATTGTAGGTGTGACTATTGAGGCCTGCGGAGGGACTCATCTCAAGAATATCAGCGAGATTAAAGGAGTAAAGCTGCTCAAGCTGGACAACAAGGGCAAGAACAACAGAAGGTTGTATTATGAATTGGTTGATTGAGGATAAATCCACAATAAATGCACAATATTTATAAACACTTATTCCTACCTATGCACCACAATGAAACGAGTTGGTTGTGTTCATCGCGGACAATAGAATTCTGGACCTGAATAGATATATTTATAAAAAAAATAACCTTCTTGTGTATAATCCACAAACATGGCGGTATTGGTGTAACCTGGTTAGCATAGGAGACTGTGGATCTTCTGGTCGGGGTTCAAATCCCCGGTACCGCCTCACTGTTTTAAGTGAGGGGTGCCAGCAGCTTGCTGCTGAGGACCGCCCTTTTTACGAGGAACAAAAATGAAATTAGAAAACTCAAAAGGATCCAAGGACTTTGGTCCTGAAGAAAAGATTGTGCGTGAAGAGGTTATTGGTACTTTGAGGTCTGTTTTTGAGCTTTATGGGTTCAGCCCTTTGGAGACCCCTGTGCTTAACCGCTTTGAGTTGTTTGAGAGCAAGTATAGTATTGGCTCTGAGATGCTTAAAGAAACCTTTTCTCTTAAGGACCAGGGCGATAGAAAACTGGGTTTAAGGTTTGACTTAACTGTTCCTTTGGCAAAGTTTGTTGGCATGAATCCTGATTTAAAAATGCCTTTTAAGAGGTATGAGATTGGAAGGGCTTTTAGGGACGGCCCTGTTAAGACTGGTCGTATGAGGGAGTTCTGGCAGTGCGATGTTGACACTGTAGGCACAAGCTCTATGCTTGCTGATGCAGAGATATTGGCTGTTGTTAATAGTGCTTTTAACA
>CBFDDS010000165.1:0-1623 GCA_965603625.1 Candidatus Woesearchaeota archaeon | reverse complement strand
AAACTATGATTATGATAGAGTTTGACCTGGTACAGGCACTTGAAACGGTAAAGCCATTGGTCTTCTTCCTGATAGGCATGATTATCTACTCCATCTTTATCTTTCATTTCTATAGATTCATAGCAAGGAAGGACATCCTGAAACTCAACCTCTCGCAGTACAACAGGCTGCAGCACCCCTTCTTTGCAAAGCTGGTGCATATCATCTTATACACTATTGAATATATCCTCTTCTTCCCCTTATTCGCAACCTTCTGGTTCGTGGTGCTAACAGTGCTGCTCTCATTCATGGCAAGAGAGCAGGTGATGCAGAACATACTCCTGATGTCAGTGGCAGTTGTGGGAGCAATAAGATTCACAGCCTACTACAATGAAGACCTATCCAAAGACTTAGCCAAGATGCTGCCCTTTGCCTTATTAGGAGTATACCTTATTGACAGCGCCTACTTCTCATTCACAAGCTCATGGGCGTTCATAAAAACCATTCCATCAGAGATAAACCTCATCTTACTCTACTTGATGTTCCTGATAGCCCTGGAATTCCTGCTGAGAATAGTCTATCTCCTCTTTGGGAAGAAAACAGAAGACGAGGACCTGGTGCATATATAAATAAAAGAGATAGAATAAGCCTAAAATCCGTATGACTTTCTCAGGTTAGAGAGATAATTTATAAATGTAATATATATTATTTACTCAGAAAGCTTTAGGATACTATCAAGCACATCAGGGAATTCTGTAATACCATTATCAACACCAAGATGCCCCATGTTGTGCTTTACTATTAATTCTGCCCCGAGCTTCTCCTTGAATATATCGCCTTCTTCTACAGGAACAAAGGGGTCATTGTCAGAATTAATAGCAACAAATACCCTGCAGTGCTTCTTTACCTTTTCCCAGTCAACAGGATGGTCAAAGAAAGACCTTATCTTGGTATCATCAATATTGTCTTTGTTAAGCTCAGAGCTAAAACCAGCAACAAAAACAGCACCCCCAATCTCTTCTCCTGGTTTCAAGGATTCAAGATACCTCAAGATGGCCAGCGGACCCAGGCTGTGCCCAACCAGATAGGTATGCTTATCAGGCTTGCCGACACTTTCAGCAATTTTTCCAACCCAAGCAGATAATTTAGGGTGTTTAGTATCAGGCATAGCAGGGATAAGAACCTTAAAACCCCTTTTTTCAAGTTCACCCCTAAGCCAGGGCCTCCAGCCCTCCTCAGGCACACCGCCCCAGCCATGGATAAGAATTGCTCTTTTCATGTTAAGCAGGTAGGATTTTATGCCCATTTAAAACCTTTTTGTTTTAAGAAATAAGCCGTATCCTCTAGAATTACCATAAGCTTTTTAAATAAAATACTATCTCTCAAGAATATACTTTTCATGGTGATACTATGGGCGGAGAGATTAAGAGAAGAAGCATCGGAAGCCTCCAGATAGGCAACTATATTATTATTGACGGTGCTGCATGCACTGTGAGCAACATGCAGGTATCAAGGCCTGGCAAGCACGGGCATGCCAAGGTGAGACTGGATGCAGTTGGCATTGTTGACGGCAGGAAGAGGCAGATTGTGATGCCCGGGCACGACGAGATAGAGGTGCCTATTATTGACAAGAGGAACGCCCAG
>CBFDDS010000164.1:0-1651 GCA_965603625.1 Candidatus Woesearchaeota archaeon | reverse complement strand
TGATATCAAGCCAGAGAGCTGCTTTAACTTGGCTTTTATTTTTTGGTTTATTTCTTCTTCTGTTATTTTTGCTTTTTCAGTAATTCTTTGCTTTATCTGTTCTAAAGGCATATTTATCATTTATCTACCACCCTAATTACCCTAATAATAATCTTTGAAAAGAACAACTGAGGATTGTTTTAAAAACTTTTCTATCCTTGAATGAGTACTCAATTCTCTTCCCCATCCTTGTTTACTGGCACGCAATCCTGGGTTAAGAATATGTTTAACTGTTTTTCAAGCTCTGATTTCAGAGTATTTTCGATCAAAGCCTTGACATTTCCGTTTTTTACCAAATCTGTTACGTATTTAACATTAATATTTGGGATAATCTTTACTATTTCTGATTGAAGAATGGATTCAACATCAAGGTCTTTGCCCTGAAGCACATCAACAATAAACTCTTTTTTCAAGGAATCAGGCATTTTATCTAATTCACTCATCAACAAGTTCTTAGCAGCTCCTTTAAAATCCCTTTGTGCAACAACCTGTTTAAGAATCTCTTTAGACTTGGAATCTTCAATCTCATCCAGGCCTTTCTCAATAAGGGCTTGCTGGGCATCTACAAAATCACCTTCAAGTATGTCATTAAAGATTTCATCAATCTCGTCTTCTGTTAAACAGTCAAGAGCATCATCAATATTCACATTATAAGATTTAATGCAGTCTTTTTCAAGGGCTTTCTCAATAACAGTGTCTTTAATGATTTCTCCTTTTTTATCCTTAGCAGCCTTTTCCAATGCTTCTTTCTTTTCATCAATCTTGTCCTCATACTTTTCCTTAAATGCGCTTTTCATCTCTCTGAAAGCAATGCTCTTAGGATCTCCTTCTGTTAAGTACTCTTTTAACAATTCCTTGGCTTTAGGGTCTTCAACATAATCAACTCCTTTTTCAATAGCTGCTCTTTGAGCAGTTTCACCTACATCCTTTCCTTCAACAAGGGCATCAAATAATAGCTTTGCATCTTCCTGCTCAATGCTCTTTGATAATTCATCAAGAACTGTTTGCCTGCCCCAGTCACTTAGGTCATCAATTGAATTAACCAGTGCAAGGCCTGTGATTTCTTTACCAATAGTATCGCTTAGCATGGTTTCCAAGGCGCCTGTTAAATCAGACTGGACCTGCTCAAGGTTTACAAAGTCTGAAAAATCAAAGTCCCGCTCACCAAGAATAGCACTTGCAAAGTCATCTGAATCAGGAAGGCTTACATAAGGCTGCAGTTCTTCTGGTATAAGGTCTGTTGGTATCACTGTTATCTGCTGCAGCTGTGATTCAAGCAGTTTCTTAAGCACAAGGCTCAGGATAGAGTTAGTCTTTGCACAATTGGTTACAGCGCACTCTGTCATTTCCTGGCCGTTCTTATCAACAGGCACTAAAGTGATGCAGTATTCGTTTTCAAGCAGTTTATCAACAAAAATATTTCCCTGGCATTTCCTAAGAGTAAAGGTCAGGGTTTCTCCTTCAAGAATGCCTTTTACACCAGGAACATTTTTAATCATTCCAGAAGCCTCTGCTACAGGCACATGGCAGTCAATACCCCGCAGGTATTTTGAATAAGGATTATTATTTACATATGTATCAAGCTGGCTGACCTTGTCATTAACCCTTTTAT
>CBFDDS010000163.1:0-1659 GCA_965603625.1 Candidatus Woesearchaeota archaeon | reverse complement strand
TTCCAGGATTAAGCCTGCCATAAGGGTTGATGCAAATGAGTCTCCTGCTCCTGTTGACTCCACCACTTTCAGCTCCTTCTTGGGATGGAGGGTATAAAAATAATCTTCATGATAAGCAACAACACCGTTCCTGCCGTCAGTGATAGCCACTGTAGACGGACCGTACACCAGGAGTTTCCTGATATTACTCTTGGGTGTCCCCTTTCCGACAAGGGTTTCTGCCTCTTCCCTGTTAAGTACAAGCAGGTCTATATATCTAAGCAGGTCAATGGCAGCCTTGGTCTCCTTCTCAAGCATAGTAGAAGAGGGATTAAAGCCAAGCATCACTCTGTTCTTCTTGGCATACTTCGCAATCCCATGCATTGTTTTCAGGCTCTTGCCAAGCATTGTGCTCATATAGAACCACTTGGTCTTGAGCCCGGCCTTCTTGATATCACCAAAGCCCAGGTCATTATTGCACCCCTTGTAAGAAAGAATGGTCCTGTCATGCTCAATAGAGTCAAGGATGACTGAGAAGCCAGACTCGCCCTTTCTGCCTCCAATAAAATCAACACCCTCTTCCTTTAGGGAATTAAGGATTTTGTTGCCATTGTCATCGCTTCCTATCTTGCCCAGGTAGGCTGTTCTTAAACCAAGCCTTGAGAAAGACACAGCAGCGTTAGCACCATTGCCCCCAATGTTGTGCAGGAGCTTGGTAATCAGCATCTTGGTACCCACAGGATAGGATATAAGCTCCTCGCTCCCCTTGCTTGAGCGAATCTTAATAACCTCAGACTGGTCTGTGTGCACAAACACGTCAACAGTATTGCTTCCCATGGTTATAACATCATACATGATAAGTTAATAATAGAAAAAAGGATTTAAATAGTTTGTTATAATCAATCATTTCTTAGCAATGCTCCATAGTAGATTAAAGAAATGCATTTGACTTCTTACTGCTTCTTTGCTCTTTATCATGAATGCAAATGGCAGTTCTGTCCATACAATTGTGACTACTTTGTCCCCATAGACCAGGATTGTTGATGGAAAATCATAACTTGCCGGCAAAAACCTCATTTTTACTAATTTTAATCCTTCTTTTAGTTTTTTTCCTCTTACCCTTTCAGTCCATATCATGTTCAGCTTTATCCCATGTTTAGATCTTTTTTCATTCCAGTGCTTTTGATAAGCAGGAAACATGTCGGCAAATCTGCTCTGCGCTCCATACCCATAGATTTCTTTTTTATCTTTTAGAACGTCATCAAACACTGTTTTTATCCCTTTTCTTCCTTTGAATATGGTTGCTTCTTCTTTTACTTTACTTGTTTCATGTATTAATCTTAGTTCTGGCATTATTGATTCTATTTTCTCTTGTTTTTCTTTAAGTAGTTCTTGTAGCCTTTCTGGATTTATAGGTTCAAACACCTTTCTATTCGCGCTGATCACATAGGTTACCAAGCCTTTTTCTATTAATCTTTCAAGGGCGTCATACACATTTGTTCTGTTAACCTCTGATTTTTTGGTGATATCTCCTGCCAGTGCAGAGCCTAGTTCAAGTAGAGCAAGGTATACTTTTGTTTCTGTCCTGCTCAAGCCTGACTCTTCGAGTATTCTTATGTCCATACTCTAAATGAAACAAAGCACATATATAAATGTTGCTATTGTAATTACAACAAAAGT
>CBFDDS010000162.1:0-1660 GCA_965603625.1 Candidatus Woesearchaeota archaeon | reverse complement strand
TAAAGTCCTGGAGTTCTCTTGAAGAGTAGGTGGGGGAATGAAAAAAAACCAACATCAGAAGTTAAGAAGAACCCTTGTGTTCGTTGTGGTATGCTCGGTGATAGTGTCTTTTGCACAGCTCTTTCTTAAGAAAGGCGTGGACACCATTGAGCTCTCCTTGCCTGGACTGATAACAAACCTGCCTCTTATTATAGGGGCTGCTCTCTATGCTGTAGGAGCTGTTCTTTTCATCTATGCCTTGAAGCACGGAAATCTCTCAGTAGTATATCCTTTTATCAGCTTGAGCTTTGTGTGGGTGGCCTTGCTCTCCATGATATTCCTGGGTGAAGTCCTGGTGCTTCTCCAGTGGATTGGCATCTTTGTGATAGTTGTTGGTGTATCCTTTATTGGATGGGGGGCTAGAAATGATTAATACAATATCTGTAGTGTCAGCCATAGCCGCAACCCTTGTAGGAGCCTTTGGCTCATTATACTTGAAAAAGGGAGCCAAGCACTTTAATCTTAACATTCTAAAGCAACTCAAGAACAAGAACTTCCTGCTCGGTGTTCTTTTTTTCATTATAAGCACTGTTCTTTATCTCTATGCTCTCAGCCTTGAACGCCTGTCTATTGTTTATCCTCTTGTGTCTGTCAACTATATCTGGGCAGTTCTGATATCCATAAGGTTTCTTGGAGAAAAAATGAACAAGCACAAATGGTTAGGCGTAATCCTCATAACCTTGGGTGTGCTTATGGTTGGCTATTTCTCTGCTTGAGCCATTCAATAGTTTTTTTTAATCCTTGTTTAAAGGTATACTTATTCGCATACCCTAGGAGCTTCTCTGCTTTTGAAATGTCTGAGCAGGACCTTTTAATATCTCCTTTTCTTTCAGGAGCAAACTCAGGCTTCACATCTTTTCCAAGGTTCTTGTTCACGAATCTTAACAGCTGGTTTACACTGGTTTCTTTTCCAGAGCCAATATTAATAGGGGTTCCAAATACCTCTTTATTTTCTGTTTTAAGTGCAAGCAGGTTGGCGTTTACAATGTTTCCCACAAACACGAAGTCCCTGGTCTGCTCTCCATCGCCATATATGGTTGGGGTTTTGTTATTAAGGACTCTTTTTATGAACAAGGGGATAACAACTGCATACTCTGACTTTGGGTCTTGCCCTGGTCCAAAGGCATTGAAATACCGGAATATTATTGTTTTTAAGCCGTGCTTCTGGTGGTATTCCCTACATAGCTTCTCCCCCTCAATCTTGAACTCAGCATAGGGAGATAAGGGCTTTAGCTCTGTGCTTTCCTTAACAGGAAGGACCTCTGTGTCTCCGTAAACAGCAGCTGAGGAGGAAAAAACAACTCTCTTCACTCTGTTCAGTCTTGCAGCCTCTAGCACATTTTTTGTTCCAAGCACATTAATCTCCTTGTACATTTCTGGTTTTTCAAGTGATTCAGGAACAGATATCAGGGCTGCGTGGTGAAGGACAAAATCAACACCCTTAAATTCCTTTTTTAGGAGCTCAAGGTCCCTTACATTGCCTTTAACAAATCTTATCTTATCCTTTACCCCACTCAGTCTTTCCATGTCCCCTCTGGACAGGTCATCAATAACAACAACATCCTCTCCTTTATCTACAAGCTCTTGTACAAGATGGCTTCCTATGAAGCCTGCTCCACCA
>CBFDDS010000161.1:0-1715 GCA_965603625.1 Candidatus Woesearchaeota archaeon | reverse complement strand
AAAACCCGAAGGCATTTCTTCTGAAACTCCTCGTCCCCTACAGCCAGGACCTCGTCTATCAGGTATATCTCTCCATCAACCTCTTTGGCTATGGAAAAGGCCAGCCTTGCGAGCATACCGGTCGAGAAGTCCTTGAGAGGGGTGTCAATGAATTTTCTTATTTCTGCAAAATCAACTATTTCATTAAACCTGTCATCAATCTCTTTTCTTGTTAAGCCAAGCAGTGAGCCGTAGAGGTAGATGTTCTCCTTAGCTGTTAGCTCTTGGACAAATCCGATTCCCAGCTCAAGAAAAGGAACCACGCTTCCAATAACCTCCAGATACCCTTTCTCAGGCTCAAGTATGCCTGCAATCACTTTTAACAGGGTTGTCTTGCCGCTTCCATTAGGCCCGATTATCCCCAGGAACTCTCCCTGCTTAACCCTGAAACTAAGATTTCTTAGTGCGTACAGTTTTTCATGCCTTATCTTTCCCTTGGTAACAGTGCCTATCAGGCTCTCTGCCAGAGTAGCCCTTTTCTCATGGGGTATGTCAAATATCTTGCTCATTCCCTTTACTGTTATCACATCAATTTTTTTGCGCTGATTCATTTTATCCTTTCAAGCGTACTATATTTGCTCTGCGAACTTCTTGCTTCTATTATTAAAGATGATTATGCCTATAACCAAAGCCCCGACTGTTATCACAAGAGTGATTAGGACATGCTTTAAGTAGCCAAAGTCAAGAACTGGGATTCCATGGAAGATAAGAGCATTCCTAGAATCCTCAATAATCCTTGCAAGCGGGTTGAGGATGTAGAAGTTATGGAATTTCTGAGGCACCAGGCTTATAGGATAGATGATAGGTGTGACCCAAAAACCTATCTGCATAAGGATGTCCCAAATATGCCCTATGTCCCTGTATCTAACATAAAAAGCAGATATAATAAAGCTTACCCCTAATGTAAAGACAAAGAGTTCTATAAGCAACACAAAGAAGAGCACAATATGCCAGCTAAAACCTACTTCAAATATGATTACAAAGACAAAGAAGATTATCAGGTTAAGGAACAAGGAGATTAGTGAGCTAAGGTTAGCGCTCACAATGATGAGTTTCTTGTTAAACCTGGTCTTCCTTATTAGGCTTGTGTTTCTTGTAAGCGCGCTCATGCTGTTAAGGGTTGCTTCTGTGAAAAATCCCCAGAGAATGATACCCAGGAGCAGGAAGAGCTCATAGTGAGGCACATCCAGACTTATGAGCAGGTGAAACACAACATACAGGGTTGCCAGCATGAGCAGGGGCTTTAGCAGTGACCAGAAGAAGCCAAGAATGCTCCTATTGTATTTTAGCTTGAAATCCGTGAGCGTGAGGTCTTTTATAATCCTCAGGTTATCTTTTAAATCGCTTTTCATAGCAACCCATCCCTTAACTATTGAATAAGTATTGAATTACAAATTTTTTAAGAGTTGTTTATAGTATTTTACCGAACTACGAGTAATTCCCCCCCAATCATACATTCTGGCAATTTTCTTACTATTCTTGCGTAGTTCAAACTGTAACCTCTTATCATTTATTAAGGTTGCTATGCTTTTAGAGAAATCCCTTAAATCTGCGACTATAACCTCTTTTCTAGGCTTTGCCTCTACTCCGCGCAGGCCTTTCCTGGTTGTGACCACAGGCAGTCCACTAGCCAGATAGGAGTACATCTTAAGATTAGAGCCACTGCCACTGATTAC
>CBFDDS010000160.1:0-1724 GCA_965603625.1 Candidatus Woesearchaeota archaeon | reverse complement strand
CGGAACGCTTTAGATCACAAAAACCGGAGAGGTTAGTTTCTATCATTTCTTAGAGCTAGTCCTCTCCGGCAGCCTAGTTTATTAGCAGAAATTAAGTCTTCTGCTTAATATATATCCTTTTCAAATTATACTTTTTTCAAATCCAACCAAAAGGAGTGTTAATGCAAGAGAAACAAGACAAAACCTTGCTCAGGATAGCTGCCTTTTTCTGGGCTGCTCTTCCCTGGGCCATCTACTTGGCTTTTAGGACAAAGACGACGGACGCAAATCTTACTTGGTTTAGTGGTGGTGAGCTGATAATCAGCTATGCTGTTGCTTTTGTCCTGATGTTCCTGTTTGGAAAATTCGTTCTGAACAAGTATTTCCCTAAGGAGGGAAAACAAACCTCGTTTGACATAAAGATATTCTTTTTGAGTAAAATAATCGCACGGAGGTAAAATCTATGACTATGAGTACAATTATTTCTATCTGTTGCGCCCTGGTGCTTCTCATTGTTGGCGTCTTAGTCTACAAGAAGAGGGGCGGTGTTGTTCTGGATTATTTCCATGGCTTAGCCAAGGAAACCCAGAAACCCAGGCTAAAGCGCAAAATCTCAATCCAATGCATTGACCAGAGAGGAGAATACACTGAAGAAGCTGATGAAGAGAATGGTTCTGTTCTTGTGATTGAAGACGAGACACATACGTGCCCGACTAAAGAGTGCCCTGGCATTTGCAGGAGAATTGAGAACAAGCTGTTCCCAGGAGACTGCAGGGTTTTTAAGTGCAGTGAATGCAAAATCTCATTCGGTCTGACTCCAGAACAGGAATCAATCAAGTTCGGTCTCATCAAGAGTGAAGGAGGAGCTCTTAGCTATGTCGTCAACTGAAGGATACGAGAGGAATCCCCATCCTACTAAGGAGAAAAAATAATGAATACTTTATTTGGATTTCAAGCCCTGGACCTGGTGATAACTGCAGGAGCAATCACTGTGCTGCTCTTTATCATGGGTATAAAGCTGCTGATTAAGGTTTGGAGAGCAGGCCCTGTCCCCTTTATTTTCTGTGCGTTTTCGCTCACATCAACAGGGTCTGGAATGGTAAGGGGAGGTATGATAATCTACAGGGACTTCATGCACCAGAACAGCTTCATGAATGAGTACACTCGCTGGCTCTGCATCCTTGCCCTGAGCTTTATCTTATGGATCTTGGCCTACAGCTCTTATCTGATTATCAAGTCAAGGCTCTCAGAAGAAGAGAAGAAAGAGTCATTCCCCCTGACGAGAAAAAAGCACATCATGCTCTGGATAATGCCTATGCTCATCTTCCTCATTGGTTTTGGCGTGAAAGAAGTTGCTGTAGAGATTGAGGCACAGTACTGGATTGTTATGAACCCCCTGCCTATAAATATCCTCGGTTGGGCAGGGTGGGCTCTCTTCTACTTCTGCTGGCTTCCCTACTGGTACGCTGGTTACAGGTTAGAGAAATACAAACTGGTAAAAGAGAACCTTGTGTCAGAAGCAACACGACGTTCTTTGGAATAATGATGAGGGCAGACCCTTTATAGGATTAGCACTCCAAAAGGAGTTCTGCCCTCTCCAGTTCTTGATTATTCGCTCATGAGCTTTTATGAGCTTTAAACATACATAGGATATGTCTTGGATGAGGCATTGAAAAATTTTCTTGGAGGTTCTACATGAACAACATGTCAAAAAAAAGTTTTGGGATTTTTGCATTGTTTTTTGT
>CBFDDS010000159.1:0-1732 GCA_965603625.1 Candidatus Woesearchaeota archaeon | reverse complement strand
TCATTCTTAATGCTACTTTCATTTTTGTTAATCTTGTAAGCGCCAGTGCCATGCCCAAGCTGCTCGAGGTTTATGAGCTGAGAGAGGGCGCTGATGTTAATTCCGAGGAGTATATACAGGCAGTTTCTGAGTTTGCCCCTCTTATCAGCAGGATTTTCTGGCTCTCCTTATTGATAGGAATAGTAGGCTTTGTTTTGGCAGTCTTCTTTATATCCTTGTTTTATGGAAAGGCGTGGACGCTCTCGCTGAAAAAGAGGTTCTCTAAGAAGTATCTAAGGAAATACTTTGTCATCAATCTCTTATGGTTCTTGTTCCTGGGCATTGTGCTTGTCTTCACAGCAACTGTTTTTAAGATGGAGTATGCTGCTGTTATCCTGCTCATAGAGCTCCTCTTAATCCTCTACCTTGACCCTGTGCTGAGAGCTGTTTTTGATGAGAAGAAAAAGCTGGGCGAGAACATAAAGAGATTCTGGGGGGTTGCAAAATACCTAAACTGGTTTGTATTCGCCCTGGTGTTTTCATTAATCATCTGGTTAATCCTCTTAGTAATCCTAGGATTAGTGGCAGGCATTGTTCCCTTGTTTGTGATTTTGTTCCTAATATTTACAACTGTTTTCATTGGCTGGCTGAGAAACTATATCATCCAGCTGGTTGCTTTCCTTACAAAAGCTAAGAAAGTATAGAAGATATATAATGTATAGAAAGTGTAGGAAGTATAGATAAAGTATGGGTAAATGAGTAAGGTGAAAGAATGTTGCAAAAAAGGGGTGTGAGTAAAGGCCAGGTTACCCTGTTTGTAATCCTTGCACTTGTTATCCTGATAATTGTAGGCATTGTTATATATATCTCATCTATTAAAACGCCGAGTATAGAAGAAGAGGTAAGGAGAGAGGCTGTTCCAGAGGAGTTCAAGCCTGTGAAGGACTATGTGGAGAACTGTGTCCACCTCCTGGGAATAGAGGCGATAAAGAGATTGGGAGAGCACGGAGGATACATCGACCCGAATGATGCCCAGCTCAGCGACAGGACTTTTAGAGTTAACCTCGGCAATCCAACCCTCTCAGAAATGATTTCATTAACAGGCGAGGGAGAGCACGCTGTCCCCTACTACCTGCATGTCCCTGGGAGATCCAGCTTCAGGAACTACTTTGTAACAACAGAGGCGCCCACTCTCGGGCAGATTGAGCTCCAGATTTCAAGATACATTAGCAATAACCTGCCTGTGTGCGTTGGTGGCTTTGAGGCTGTAGAGGAAAAGGGATTTCTGGTTATTCCTGACAACAACAGGATTGATGCGCTTGTTAAGATAAGGGATGACAAGGTAGAGTTCTTTGTGACCTACCCCTTGAACATTACCAAGGGAGAGATTAAGACCAAGATGACCAAGTATGATGACATAATCCGCTTCCCTCTGAAAAAATATTATGATTATGCATACGAAATTACAGGCTCAGAGCTGATAACCCAGTACTTGGAGGGCTTTGGAAGAGCCCTTATCCAGTACCATGCAGGGGTTGACCCCTCGCAACTGCCGCCGGTATATGCAAGAAGCAATAAAGAATACATTGTGAGCTGGAGCAATGCCAAGGTGACCAGTGATATCCAGGGCCTGCTCCTGAGCTATGTGCCTGGGCTCCAGGTGAAAGACACAAGAGAGTATGAGGCCATCAATCTTCCTCCTAATAATAATGATGTAGAGGCAGCCTTTTTCAGATACTTAACTCTTGATATA
>CBFDDS010000158.1:0-1751 GCA_965603625.1 Candidatus Woesearchaeota archaeon | reverse complement strand
CAGTTGATGTATGATTTAGTAAACTCATTGAGAGTTTTCTTATATATAATTCTGTTTTTAAGAACATTGTGCCTGACGACTTATCATACACTGGTTATGGAGTAAGTGTTATTGGTGATGAAGCATGGGATGATCCAAAGCCTGCTCTTGGAACTCAAGACATGGTATTTATAGAAGATAATCATTTTATTAACTGCAAGCATGCTGTTGCAACAAGTGCTGGCAGCAATCATGTATTTAGATATAACACTGTTGAGGGATGGGCTGTTTCCCGTCACTTAGTTGATGCCCATGGAAAACTCGATCCTTGGCTTGTAGGTAGCAACACATGGGAAGTCTACAAGAACACGCTTAAATGCACGGGCAGAGACGACCTAACTGACTGGGGTATAACACATCGAGGAGGTTCTGGTGTGATTTGGGGTAATACAATAACTGGTTGTGACCCGAAAACAGGACCTGGCACTCAGAGCAAGGCCATTGCCTTTACCATAGATGAACATGAAACTTATCCTGATCCTTATCAGATAAAAGACACTTATTTATGGGACAATACTAATGATGGACAGCCTTTAACAGAAGTATACATAACTGCAAAAGCCTTGGATTATGTAAAAGAAGACAGAGAATACTTTTTGTATCAAAAGCCAGGCTATACCCCTTATACATACCCTCATCCCCTTAGAGGGTAAAAAACATGGATTTTTGCTATTTTCTGTAGGAAAATTCAAAAACTGCTAGGTTTTTGCTATTAAGCAGTCAGAAACCTATAACTCTGGTCTATATTTCTTAACCCGGGTTTTGAGAGTTATATCTTTAGGGTTAATCATCTTTATAAACAGGAGTTTCTTTATAATACTGGTATGGTGATTAACAAGAACACAAAGGGCATCAGCTACAAAGCAATGATTGGGAGCAAAAACCTTAATTCTTTCTTTTGCGATGAGACCGAGGCTAAAGACGAAGAAGAGTGATTATTTTTTAACCAAATTCTCATAAATCCTTATCGCCTGGTTGATGGCTACTTGTCTCGATTTGCCGGCGTCCAGGTAAGCCACTTTTGAACCCCTCTTCAGGAACATATCCCTGAACCACTTGCTCATGAAGCGGTTATAGGCTGTTCTCTGTATTTTGAGCTCTTCAAACACAGTATAGTCCTTTTTAGGCCTCTTTGCTATCCTCTCAATGCACTTCTCAGGGCTCACGTCGAGGATGAGGAGGAGGTCGGGCCTGTGCTTTAGGGCCAGCTGGTTGCCCTCTAAGTCCATCACCTTTTTCAGAGGGAGGGCCTCGGCTTGGATGGGCGGATACAGGATGGGCTGGTAAACAATAGAGGTTGTGAAGCTCCTGTCCTGGATAACCGTCTTTCCCTTCTCTAGAAGAGGGATTATAATCCTCTTGTAAAGGATAAGCCTGTCCAGGGAAAAGGCAGTTGCTATTGCCAGGGTAGAGTAGTACCTCTTATTAGTCCTTATAAGCTCGTCGCGAATAGCCCCTCCTACCAGGGAGAAGGTGGGCTCTGCTGAGAGAACCACGTCATACATATACAAGTCCTCTGGCTCTGGCAATGAGCGTGAGTGCCTCCAGTAGTCCTTCAGGTCAAAGACTTTTTTGCCCTGCTTTCTGAGATAAGCAGCCAGGCCGTACATGATATTGGTCTTGCCGCTGCCGTCAGGCCCGTCTATGATGATGAATCTACCTTTCATTTTTTCACTTTTTGATGGGTTAACTCTAAAAACATAGGCAAGGTT
>CBFDDS010000157.1:0-1775 GCA_965603625.1 Candidatus Woesearchaeota archaeon | reverse complement strand
ACTGACCAGCACAGGGCAGAGCTTAATGAGCCCATTTATGTTGCTCCTGAGAACTGGAGGCCTGAGCAGTACGGAAGCCATCCCGACGAGATAAGGGGTCTTGTAAGGGAGTCAAGGAAGCAGATGGCACAGCAGTTGATAAAGGAAGGGCATTCAGAAGAGGATGCAAAGAGAAAGGCTGGTGCCTATATAAAGGCAACCCTTGATATTGGCCATTTCAATCTCTGGAGGCAGCACTTTGTTGCAAGGGAAGATGAGACTCCCCAGCAGAGGAATAAGAGGTTTGACAACTGGCTCTTGACCCAGACCAAGAAGCTTGCAGAGGAAGGAATTGTCGGCCATATCCATCTCACTGATAACTTTGGCTATGATGACGAGCACATAACCCCTGGCCAGGGTAATGTCCCTATGAAAGACTTCATTAGGAACATGGAGAAGGCAGGCTTGAAAGACTTTATTATTGAGGCAGGCAGTTATAATCCCAAGACTGCTATGCCTGATACCTGGGCTTTGATGGGCACACCCATATATGCTACTACTAGAGCACCTACTTTTAGGAATGTTCATGAGCAGCACTTTGGGTATCACAACCCATTGACATACATCGTTGGTGCATATGCCCCCAGTAATGAGTGGCGCCTGTGGTCAGAGATACCTATGGAATGAGATTTTCGCCCGCGCTCACTACGTTCGCTCTCAAAATCTCGTAAAAGGCAGGCGACATACGCAAACAAAAAGGTTTGCTTAGTCCCCTCAAAAAAGCAAAAGTTTAATAAAAGAAAGAGCATACATTTGGTTAAGAGGATTAGAAAGGGGTGAGGAATGGAGTTTGACATCCGTAAGAGGAAGAGGCAGGTTTCTGAGAGTTATCCAAAGGAGATCACAGATATTGCTTATACTTTTAGCAAGAAGGTTTACAAGGAGTTTGCAAAGTTTATCAAGGCAATTGTGTTGTTCGGCAGCACTGCCAGAAAGAAGCAGCCCAAAAAAGGAGACATTGACATCCTGATAATCGTTGATGATGTAAGCATTATAATTGACAGGGAGTTCATCCAGGCCTACAGGATTATTCTTAACAAGATAATAGCTGAGGTTAATCCCAAGAAGCTCCATATAACAACCCTCAAGTTCACCAGTTTCTGGGAGTATGTAAGAGCAGGAGACCCTGTTGCTATTAATATATTAAGGGATGGTATCCCTATTATTGACTCTGGCTTTTTTGAGCCATTACAGCTCCTGCTTTTCCAGGGAAGGATTCGGCCTAGTTCCGAGAGCATGTGGAACTACTTTAACAAAGCCCCGATCACTCTGCATAATTCCAAGTGGCATTTGAAACAAGCCATCCTTGACTTGTACTGGGCTGTTATTGATGCTGCTCATGCTGCTCTTATGAAGCTCAACGAGGTTCCTCCAAGCCCCAGCCAGGTCTCTGATATGCTCGAGCAGAAACTGGTTAAGAGGGGCCTGCTCAAGAGTAAGTATGCTGAGACTATGAAGAGATTCTATCATCTCTCCAGGATTATTCTGCACGGCCAGATCACAGAGATTAGCGGCAAGCAGTTTGATGAGTACTTCTTGCAGGCAAAGGAATTCGTTGATGAGATGCAGAAGTTTATTGAAGGTAGAAAATAAGAAAATATCAGAATCAGAAGAATCTTTTTCTTAATATTTAATAAATATTTAATAACTTAGCAACCCATGCACCGTCCGTACTGGCATGCGCTTACTGACTGGCAGGGTCTGTTATACACTGGCTTGTTCATAGGATCCATCCA
>CBFDDS010000156.1:0-1784 GCA_965603625.1 Candidatus Woesearchaeota archaeon | reverse complement strand
AAGCTGTGCTGTTGTCTTACTCTTTCTTTTCTTCTTCCTTTTCTTCTGCTGGTTCTTCTGCTTTTTCTTCTGTTGCAGGTTCTTCTGTTGCAGCCCCTGCCTCTTCTTTCCCAACATTAACAGCCTTAGGCCCTCTGTCGCCCTGCTCAACATCGAAACTTACTGCATCATTTTCAGCTATTTCGACTCCGTCCTTTAGGCCTGACTGGTGGACAAAGTACTCTTTTCCGTCGTCTGATGCTATAAAGCCAAATCCCCTCATAGCATTGAAAAACTTCACTTTTCCCTTCATTTTTTATCCTCCTTACGAAATTTCTTTTGACAATCTTCGCAGTAGTTATTGACTTTTTCTCCTTTGTTGATTATATATCTCTTCTTACACAGCCTGCAATACTTGACCATTTTATAATCAACCATGTTGATAACAACTCCGAATGTACTATCAGAAAAAGCCTTAACGATACTGGGTGAGTAAGTAAAAACTTTTCCGATACGATATATACTGATAATGCTTCTATCTTTATAAAACCTTCTGTTTTAGGGGCTTATCTCTGATATACTTTATCGTGGTGGTCATAGCCTTCGAATGAGATAGATTTTTTCTTGTGGTCTATTACAAATATTAAGACAAAAGGCCCTATATGAACTCTCTTTATCCCTTTCATGCTGTAATGCAGGTCTTTGTAGCGGTGCTCTGGATTGTCTCTTATTTGTTCTATCTTTTTTATTATAATTTGGTATTGCTTTGGGTCTTTACTTTTTATTTTAGCTAGTTTTCTAGCTAGGTTTTTGTTATAAATTCTAGAGTACATTTTTACTTTAGCATTTTTTCAAATTCTTTTTGGGAGATATGTTTGCCTTTCATTATTTTTTCAAGTTTTTTCTTGTATTCTGGTCTTAGGTTGGGTTCTAGAAAGGCTTCTTCATACTCAGCAACCACTAAATCTATAGCTTGGGATTTATCCTTAAGACCATACTTTGCCTTCACAATGTTTAATACGCGGTTGCTTCTCTCCCCAATATTTATCATTGCCTGCACCATGTTTACATCACATATATAGATATATATGTGATGTATATAAAGCTTTTGTTTATATGATTAAAGAGAGGCTTGTTTAAGTACCTGATGTCAGTAAATCCAGTGGAGTACGAAAGAAATAGGGCAAAAGCAAAAAACATTAATAGGTCCTATTTCATCTCTTAAAACATGGCTAAATGTCCTTACTGCAAAACACCGCTTGATTTCAAGAGCATCGAGAGGGAGAAGAGAGGCATAGGCATCCTGATGCAGGAGATAATGTATGTATGCCCTCACTGCAAGAGCATCCTGGGTGTGAGCAGGGGTAAGTTTACTGGCTGAAAAGCAAAAAAAATTAATAGTCCTGATTCTATATTAAGTGTATGAGAGCCTTTATGCTGTTATTGGTGTTAATGGTGGTTCTGATAGGCTGCACCACTGTAAGGCCTGGGGTGGATAAAGAACCCAGGCTGGAAGAAGAGGTTATAGAGGAAGAGGTTGAGGCAGAGGAAGAGGTTATCGAGGAAGAGGTGGAAGAGCCTGAGCCTACATGCGAGGAATGGGCAGAATCCCTGTTCCCTGCGCAGTGGGTCTTCAACCAGGATGTGAGCCATGACCCCAAGCTTACCAAGGAGATAATTGGGCTAAGAGAAGGGAAATGGAGGGACAATTCAAGCATAAAAAGGACTTCCTCCACAAAAATAGAATTGGGCTCAGGGCCAGGAGAGAACAGGAACTATTACTATACCAGACCCATCTTCCCGGG
>CBFDDS010000155.1:0-1795 GCA_965603625.1 Candidatus Woesearchaeota archaeon | reverse complement strand
CAAAAAATATGTAGCCAATGCCGATTGTAAATATCACAAGTAAAAGTTGCTTCTTCATCTTCTTTATCCTCCTAACCAGTTTGTTAAGAGGATTATATACCTTTAACATAAAATACCTCCAACCAAGATAGAATCTTTCTCACAAGTCTGGAAATCAACTCTTATTCTTCCATCTTTCAAGTATTTATCAAGTTCTTCACTCAAATCCTCACAACTATTTACATCAAACTCCTCTACTTCAGGACAAGGATCAAATTCACAATCATTCATAGGATTCCTTGCAACAGCAGAACCGTCTGGACAGATTTTAGCCTCGTCAGAGCAAACAAAAGGTCCTGTACGACATCCACTAAGTAAAAAAATTCCAATAATCAACCCAATTAACAAATACCTTTTCATTTTTCACACCTCACCTATTTCTTCCCCTTCAACACTAACAAATCTTAATGCAAGCCCCAGCTTCATGAGTGCTGTAATGATTGCTGTGTGCTCCTTGCCGCTCCCAGAATCAATGTTCACAGCCACTTCAAAATCCTTGATTTTTCCATGAAGACCATTAATTATTTTATCCCTGATTATGTTTACCCTGTCATCAGCATTAACAACAACCAAATGCAGGTTCTTCCTCTCGAGCTTCAGGTTCTCCTTTGCCCAGTTATTGACTATTAGGAATACATTCTCAAATTCTTCTTTCTTTACAAGCTGGAGAACATTGGTCCAGGTTCCCTTGCCAGTGCTAAGGCAGGCCACTAGGTCTGTCATATGGGGAAAGAAATTAGTAAGTTATATAAATTTTATTCATTTAGCTAGAAGTATGATTAAGCAAGCAGTAATACTTGCAGGCGGGCTCGGCACCAGGATGCTCTCAGAGGACAAGGGCTCTTTGGGCTCTGAAGAAAAGGATTTGCTTGGTAAAGGATTAAAGGGCTTGATTAAGAGTGATGACGGCCGCCCAATCTTTGACTCCTCTATCCAGTTTCTTGTTAATGCCGGCATTAAGAAGCTTATATTTGTTGTTAATAAGCAGGGCAAAGAAGTATTAGAGAAATACTATGGCAAAAAAATTGCTATATCAGTTGATGTAGAATATGCAATACAGGAAAAACCCTTGGGCACTGCCAACGCTGTGCTGGCAGCAGAAAAAAAAGCAGGGGGTGAGCCTTTTGTAGTATTATTCTATGACAATGTCTATCCTGAGGATGACATTAAGATTCTTGTGAGTTCTGACGCTGAATGGGGAGCTATAGGCTTTGACAGGGACGCGCTTGAAAACCCTGAGATAAGCAACTTGAAGAAGGAAAAGGTAAGGCAGTGCGCTGTGATGCAGGTTGATGAGGATTACTATTTGAAAAGAATTGTTGAGGCTGCTGGCGATGAGCAGGACAACTACAGATCTCATGACGGAAAAATCTTAATCAGCATGAGCCTCTTCTCCTTTGACAAGGACATCTTTGAGGCCTGCAAAAAGATAGAGCCAAGAGAGAGAAGGCCTGGAATAAAGGAGTATGAACTGCCGGATGCTGTGCAGTACGGCATAGATAATATGGGCAAGAGGCTCAAGGTCTTCTACCAGTACAGCGGTATTATTGACCTTACCTCTATTGAGGATATCGAGAGTGCAAGGAAATTAACTAAGAATAGAGAAATAAGATTTAAAAATAAAAAAATTTAAAATAAAAAATAAGATAAAAAAATAAAAAGTTTAATAGATTGGATAAGGCCCGTCCTCGCCTGCCAGCTCTATATTCTTGACACTGTCCAGGTCATCTATTTCATTAATTCTTAGTAGGCTTGG
>CBFDDS010000154.1:0-1811 GCA_965603625.1 Candidatus Woesearchaeota archaeon | reverse complement strand
ACCCAAAACATTTAAGAATAATCTCATTCTCCAAGTTTCTAATGGTTAAGATAGGTATTATTGGGGGGAGTGGACTTGATAATCTTGATATTCTAAAGAATGCAAGAGATGTTAGAGTTGACACTCCTTATGGAAATCCAAGTTGTCCTTTAAAGGCTGGGAAGATTGAAGGGGTTGATGTTGTTCTTCTTGCTAGGCATGGAAGAAAGCATGAAATTACTCCTTCCAAAATTAATTACAGGGCTAATATCATGGCTTTAAAAGAGATTGGATGCACTCATATCATTGCCACTACTGCCTGCGGTTCTTTAAGGGAAGAAATCGGCAGAGGTGATTTTGTTATTCTTGACCAGTTTATTGACTTCACAAGGCACAGGGAGATAACCTTTTTTGAACATTTTAAAGAAGGTGCAAAGCACACACCAATGCCTGAGCCTTTTGATGCAGATTTAAGAAAGCTTCTTATTCAGAACTGCAAAGAACTAGGACTTAAGCATCATGAAAAAGGAACTTTGGTGACTATTGAAGGCCCTAGGTTTAGTACAAAAGCAGAGTCCAACATGTTTAGAAAATGGGGAGCAGATGTTGTTAACATGAGTGTTGCTCCAGAATGCATACTTGCCAATGAACTAGAGATTCCTTATGCTTCTGTTGCTATGAGCACTGACTATGACTGCTGGAAAGAAGATGAAGTGCCTGTTACCTGGGACGAAATAGTTAAAGTGTTCGACAAGAATGTTGAGAAAGTGCTTAAGTTGTTAATTAAAACAATTCCTAAGGTGAAATAATATGGATGATATAAAGGCATGCATTAGGACCATCCCTGATTTTCCAAAGAAAGGAATTATGTTTAGGGATATAACAACACTTTTGCATAATCCTGACGGCTTTAAAAAAACCTGTGATGAATTATATGATAGGTATAAAGACAAAAAAGTTGATGTTGTTGCTGGCATTGAAGCAAGAGGATTTATTTTTGGTGCTGTTCTTGCTTATAAATTAGGAGTTGGGTTTGTTCCTGTTAGAAAGCCTGGAAAACTCCCAGGAGAAACAGTTAAAGAAGAGTATAAGCTTGAGTATGGCACTGATGCTGTTGAGATTCACAAAGATGCTATCAAAAAAGGACAGAATGTTCTTATTGTTGATGACTTACTGGCTACAGGCGGAACTGCATGTGCAACTATTAAGCTCATTGAGAAACTAGGCGGTAAGATTGTAGAAGTCTGTTTTGTTATTTCTCTTCCTGACCTTAAAGGCAAGGCTAAAATAGGTGATTATCCTATATTTAGCCTGGTTCAGTTCAAAGGAGAATGATTGATGGCAAAAGGGGCTGTTTTTACTCTTTAATATATTGTTCTAATCTTTTGCTAAGCTTGTCAACAAAGGCTTGCTTGTCTTTTAGTTCAGATGGATTTACTCTGAATCCTCCTGCATTGTCTCGTCCTCCACCGCCAAATGATTTTGCATACTCAACAATAGGTATTTCTTTTTCTTCAGGACCTAACATGTTTACAGAGCCGGCTACATGCGAGTTTGAAAATATTGTTATTACTACATCTGCTTCAGGATGTTTTTTCCTTAGATGATAAGATGCTTCTTTCAAATAAAACATTGGGTCACTAAAACCAAAATAAACTGTTTTTCCTTTGATTTCTTTTTTGATTATGCTTGCTTCTAGTTGTTGTTGAGCTTCTTCTGACATCTTATCATATGATGTTGACAGAATTTCTATTACTGGATTATTCCAGGCTCTTGTTGATAATGAAGACACCAGCTCATCCAGAGTTAATACTCTTTGCCCATTCAGAGTT
>CBFDDS010000153.1:0-1816 GCA_965603625.1 Candidatus Woesearchaeota archaeon | reverse complement strand
CCATCAATCATAGGGCAGGGGTTACGGTCAAATGAATCAATTGTTGGCTTTAAATTCCTTAAAATTGGGGCGTCGCCTAGAATAATTGTATCTTTATTAAAAATAATAACAGGAATTCCAGGCCGAATATTGTAATTAGAAGCATAAGTGTCCAAAAGAGGAGCATTCTGCTGCTCCTGATAAATCTCATATCTTAACAATACAAGGTTAGGGTATTCTTCTAGCACCTTCTTAACAAAAGGCTCAACTTTGGCACAGTGAGGACAACCTATACCTGTAAAGTAAACCCCACATATAGGGATATCATCATGAGACTCGTGTGGTTCTTCAGCTACTACTAAAGGAATCATGATTAATGTTAATATGAGACACACAAAAGCAACAAATAAAAAGTGTTTTTTCATCTTTACCCTCTTGGCTTTTATTCTAATTTTTAAAGTTTATTATTAATTTTATAAATCTTGTAATTATCTATGTATGAAGCAAGAATTTCAGCAAGAACATGAATACTATCCCCAGTAAAAAGAAAGCAAAAGTTACGATTGACTTCTTAAGCTTAGGCTCCTTATGCAGTTCAGGTATAAGGTCAGAGGCTGCTATGTAGATGAAACCTCCTGCTGCAAAGGGAAGGATAAAAGGAACTATGCCTTCAACCCTGGTTGAGAACAGATAGCCTATCACTCCTCCGATAACAGCCATAAGCTGCGAGAGAAAGTTATACATAAGGGCTTTTTTCTTGCTAAAGCCTCCATGCACAAGCACTCCAAAGTCTCCAAGCTCCTGCGGAATCTCGTGCCCAATTATCAATAAGGTGGTGATAACTCCAAAAGGAATGCTCACCAGAAAGCTTACACCTATGATTATGCCGTCAATAAAGTTATGAATACCATCTCCAAAAAGGATAAGATATGAAACAGGGTGCACCCTACACTTCTCTCCGTGTTTATGGCAGTGGTGCCAGTGAAGAAACTTCTCAATAAGAAAGAAGACTATAAATCCTATCATTACATATGCAAAAACATTGGTGACAGGAACCTCTTCAAGAGCCTCTGGTATGAGATGAAAGAAGGCACCGCTGAGCAGGGCTCCTGCTGAGAGAGCAACAAGTACCATCAACAGTCTTTTGAAAGCCTTTTGGTTAAGCCAGAGAGAAAACACTCCTATAAAAGCCACAAGTCCATTAACAAGGGTTGCCAGTATTATCCATGCTAAAATGCTCATTGTCAGATAAGAGTATACAGATAATTATTTATAAACTTTTATAAAACCCCATCCTAGAATGAACAAAACCAGGCAGATTCATCACATCTACGATACCTTATACAAGAATTATGGCCCTCAGGGCTGGTGGCCTGTAACAGAGAAAGAGTCAAGAAAGCCAATTTACAAGAAAAGAGGAAAACTAAGTGCAAATCAGAGATTTGAGATAATTATTGGCACGATATTAACTCAGAATACTGCTTGGAAGAATGTTGAGAAAGCATTAATCGAGCTGAATAAAAGAAAATTATTAGATAAAAACAAACTTAAATCATTGCCAGCAAAAAAGCTGGGGAAAATAATAAAATCAAGCGGATACTTCAACCAGAAAGCCAAGAAGATAAAGGCAATGCTTGAGTTCTTGGAGTCAGGAAAAGAGATTAACAGGGAAAACCTCCTGGGTATCTGGGGAGTGGGCCCTGAGACTGCTGATTCAATCCTCCTCTATGCCTACAGCAAGCCTTTTTTTGTTATAGACGCTTACACCAAAAGAATCTTTACAAGGCTTGGGCTGGCAGAAAGCAAGGTCACTTATCAAGAACTGCAGGAGACGTTT
>CBFDDS010000152.1:0-1824 GCA_965603625.1 Candidatus Woesearchaeota archaeon | reverse complement strand
GGCGAGTGAAATAAGTGTTGAGGAAGTTCACGGCATCCCCTTTTTCAGCATAAAATCAACTCCATACCTCTGCAGGGCCTGGTCTAGTAGAGCCATTTCTCCAAGGAGGTAGTTGAATCCCTGGCCAGCGTTTTTTCTGCCTGCATCAAAATCAGCGAGGCCTGCCTTCTCAATCAGTTCTGCATGGTTAAGGATTTTGAATTTTATGTCTGGTATCTTGCCCCACTTTCTTATCTCCACATTATTAGAAGCATCCTTTCCTATAGGCACTTTTTCATGGAGCATGTTGGGAATCTTAATCAGGAGCTCGCCTAGTTTTTTCTGGAGTTTCTGGCTCTTTTCATCGGCTTTTTTTATCTGCTCTGGCAGTTGCTTGGCTTTTTGCAGTAAGGGCTTAACATTCTTCCCTGTTTTCTTGGCTTTGTTTATTTCATGGCTTATCTTGTTGTGCTCATGCCTAAGAGCATCTATTTCTCCTCTGAGTTTGCGCCACTCAGCATCCAGTTTTAAGAATTCATCAACCAGCTTGACATCCATACCCCTATTATCAAGACTCTTTCTCACCAAACTGGGATTCTCTCTTATGAATTTTACATCCAGCATATCCATAAGAAGGGCTTTGAGGGTTTATATATTTTGCTCTAAAAATAAAAATAATAAATAAAAAGAATAAAAACACCTAACTTCCACGAACCTCTAATCCCTCACCCGCCTGCACTGCCCTAAGAATTATTCTCCCTATCTTGTTGAACTTAATAACCTTTATCATGGCTTTCTTGGAGGCAGTCGCGCTTAGCAAATAATCCCCATCGAGATATATGTCCACTTCCTTGTAGGCATACTCTGGACTAAGCCGTAACAGTATATTTTTCTTGTCAATCTTCACCTGATATGGAATGGTTTCTGTCCTCTCCTCTCGCTTGGCCTCTGCTTTTCTCTGGGTTTTCCCTGCCTCCTCTATCACCTCAATGCTTATGCCAAGCCTTTTCTCCAAGGCCTCAATTGTTTGCCCCTGCCTGCCTATGAGCCTTGCCTTTCTTCCAAGAGGAACATGGACTCTGCACTTATTGTCAGTAATCATATCAACATCAGCGCTGCTGGCATACTTGCTTATCTCATTCTTTATGGTCTCCTCTGCCAGCTTTCTCGCTGGAGTTGAGTGCTCTGTTTTTACAGGTATCACAACAGTCTGCTCTCCATAGGTGTATATCTCAAATTCCAGTCTGCCTGTGTTAAAGTCATTCACAATTACAACCGGCCTTGCAAGGTCTGCCTCTGTCATGCCGCTGGGAACCTTTACTTCCATGTTTAGGGAGAATATCCTATCTATTCTTCCATTGGTTATGAATACAACAGTGTCTATAATGTGGGGTATAACTCCAAGCTCTATCCTGCCGATAAATCTCTGGATTGCATCTATGGGATTTGTTGCATGTATCACCCCCACCATTCCAACACCGCTCAGCCTTAGGTCTGAGAAGAGCCTGAAGTCTTCTGTGTTCCTCATCTCATCAAAGATAGTGTAGTCAGGCCTGCTCAGAAGCAGGATGTCGTGTATTTCCTGGCTACTTCCGTAGTTCATAGAATACTGGGTTACTTCATCGCTAAGAGTAAGGTCTCGTGGTGATTCTATTGTTTTGACAACCTTATTTTTTTTCAAGTAATGCTCTGCCAATGCTTGTGCAAAAGTGGTTTTTCCATGTCCAGGAGCACCTGCTATCAATATGCCTTCTGCTTTTTCATCAATCCTAGCCATTATTTTTTCATTAAGTTCATACTCTTTAAGAACAAGCTTTTTTATTGGATGAACAGCTGTTATTTCAT
>CBFDDS010000151.1:0-1852 GCA_965603625.1 Candidatus Woesearchaeota archaeon | reverse complement strand
ACCAGAGTTCAAACCAAAATTTATAGAACGATACAAGCAATTAACAGATTTTGAAATATTCAAAAGATACTCCCTCACATACATAAGGAAAGCAATACGTGTAAACACTCTAAAGATTTCTATTGATGAACTCAGGAAAAGACTTGAGAACAACTGGAAATTAGAACCAATACCGTGGTGCAAGGAAGGGTTCTGGATAGACTACAGAAGAGAAGGAGAAGAAAAAAGATATGACATAGGCAATGTATTAGAGCATTTTCTCGGGTATATATATGTGCAGGAAGCAGCAAGCATGATACCGCCTGTTGTTCTTAATCCAAAACCAGGAGAAACAATTCTTGATATGTGCGCAGCACCAGGAAGCAAGTCAAGCCAGATAGCAGCAACCATGCAGAATAAAGGCTTGCTCGTGGCAAGCGATGTGCAAGCAGACAGATTAAATCCATTAGGAATAAATCTTCAACGAATGGGAGTGAGCAACTCATTGATTGTAAGAATGCCAGGCCATTGGTATAACAATACAAGCATAAAGTTTGATAAAATACTAGTAGATGCTCCTTGTTCAGGAACAGGCACCATAAGAAAATCATACAAAACCTTATCTATGTGGGGTCCTAACATGATAAAAAAGCTTTGCGCACAGCAAAAACAACTAATAGCAACAGCATATCAAGCCTTAAAACCAGGCGGAATCCTTGTTTATTCAACATGCACCATGGAGCCAGAAGAAGACGAGGGAGTGGTGAGCTGGCTCGTCGACAAACACCCAGATGCAAAGATAGAAAAAATAGAGTTAGACATTAAAAGAAGCCCAGCAGTGATGAAATTTGGAAAAGAAACTTATAATCCTCAAGTAAAAGAATGCTTAAGAATCTGGCCCCAAGATAATGATACAGAAGGATTCTTTGTAGCAAAGATAAGGAAGCAACAATGAGAAAAACATTAGCCAGAATATTGATTGGAAGCTTTTTATTCACACAGACAAGTCTGCCAGCATATAATACATTAGTAAATCAAGAGAAAAAAGCACCTATACATAGGAATAATGCAGAGAAAGAGGTGTCAATGGAGGTGGATTTGGTAACAGGAGACTATAATGAAGATAAAGACCTAGATTTCTGCGTTAAAAACAGTGGTAATATATACTTTATAGCACAAAGAAGCTACAGTGATAATTTAAAAGAAGTTCTTAAACAAGCAAGAAAACTAATCAACCAAGCCTATGAAAAGAATAACTACAAAAAGATAATACTCCAGGGAACACAGAGAACAAAAAAAGACAGCAGAGTGTTCAACATCTCAGACAACGGAATAACCATAATGTACAAAGACGGAAGAAACTATCATATACCATTTGTGTGAAGAATTCGAATTCTTGGATAATCCCTTATTTCCTTGCTTTCTCTAGCTTTCCATGCAGTAATGCGTCCAGGCTTTGGTCGTTTACTTTGATTACCTGCCATCTTACTCCTGGGATGTCGCCTTTACTTCTGCCCATGTTTCCGCCGATGCATTCGATAATTACTTCGTCGTGCTCATCAATCAATTTAGTTGCTCCGTCTCCTGGGCAGAAAGCAGTCACTTGCTTGCCATTCTTTACAAGCTGTACTCTTACGCATTTTCTCATGGCTGAGTTTGGCTGTTTGGCTTCTAGCTGCACTTTTTCTAGAACTATGCCTGAGGCTTGAGAAGCTCCTCCAAGAGGGTCTGACTTCTGCTTTAATCTTTTGGCTTTCTTAACAAACCATTTATCATGCCATCTACCTTTTTTGCCTCGCTTCTTCAACTTTTTTGCAGCATTTAAGCCTTTGCTTTTACTTGCCATTTTTATATAACCTTTATCTCTTCGATT
>CBFDDS010000150.1:0-1856 GCA_965603625.1 Candidatus Woesearchaeota archaeon | reverse complement strand
AATTTTTTATCAAATTTTTTTGATTTATTTCTAATTTTGAATAATTTTTTATATTCCCTCATTTTCTTATTCTTATATGGCCAAGAAAACCCGGGAGGAGTGGAAGGTTTACAAGAATGTATTTGATAATGCTACTCTGCTGAATCTTCATAAGCTTAGTTCTCAGGGGCATTTTGACGAGCTGAAGAGCCCTGTAGCCATGGGTAAGGAGGCTAATGTGTTTACTGCTGTTAAGAAGACTAAGAAGATAATAGTAAAGATATATCGGGTTGAGAACTGCAATTTCAGGAGGATGTACTCTTATATATTTCCTGACCCCCGCTTTGCCGGGCTTAAGATGAGGCGTAGATTGGTCATCTTTTCCTGGGTTAAGAGGGAGTACAGGAATCTTCTCAAAGCAAGAGAAGTGATAAGAGTGCCCACACCCATAGCAGTGAAGGATAATGTTCTGCTCATGGAGTTCATTGGCAGAGAGGAGCCGGCCCTGCTGTTAAAGGATTCTCCGCCTAAGAATCCCAAGAAATTCTCTAAGAAGACCCTTGACAATGTGAAGAAGCTCTACAAAGCAGGTCTTGTGCACGCTGACCTCTCTGAGTTTAATATCCTTAACTTTGAGGAAGAGCCTGTTTTCATTGACTTCAGCCAGGCCACTACTGTTGAGCACCCAAATGCGCAGGAGTTTCTTAGAAGGGATATAAGGAATCTTGTGAAGTGTTTTAACAAGCAGGGCTTAAACCTGGATGAGAAAGATGTTTATGAGAGGCTTATAAAAGAGTGACTAGTTTCTCAAGCTTTTCTGGTGTCAGGAAGACATCCATGGCTGGAAGCCTGTATTTCTTTTCTGTCTCCTCTATTATCTTCAGCACTTCCTCTTTTTCTCCCTTGCTGCCATTAATGATTAATGCGATTACTTCCTTGCCAATGCTGTTCTTTATGAGCTCAAGATGAGGCTTTATTTCATCTGTGTTCTTCCACTTGCTGCATAGCACTATTTTATCAGGCCTGCTTCCGAGGAGGATTTCCCAGGCAACAACTGCTCCTGCTCTTGCCTCTTTAAAGTCAAAGACACTTGCTCTGAGCCCTGTCTGGTTGCCCACCAGGATTATATCCGGCTTTTTCTCAAGCTCAACCTTCTTTATAGCCCCATAAATAGCAGAGGTTGCCTTGAAGCTTGGGTACACCTCTGGGATTACCTGCTCGTCTGCTCCCATGAAAACACTGCTGGGCTCTGTGCCCACAACACCAATCCTTTTTCCCTTTTTTTCCAGCAGGTTCTTTACCACGAACATTGCAGTTATCTTTCCGCTGTTCATGCTGGTGCCTGTGAAGTTTATCACAGGGGTTTTTACTGGCTCATCAACTCCCTTCAATGCAAAATCAAAGAACTTCTCATAGCCAAGGGTGTCTGATGCCTCCTCAAACTTGACTTTATGCTTTTTTGCGAGTCCCTTGAACTCGCTTGTCTTTTCTCCGTACAGGATTCTGCTCAAATTATATATATTCATGCCTTTTTCTATTGCTTTCTTAACATTCCTCTTCCAGTCAGCCACTTTCTCTGGCTTGGTGAAGTAGAGGCCCTCTCCTGTTGTAATCATCAGGTCTGCTTTGTTTTTTATGGCTTTTTCCAGGGCTTTGTCAAAGTTATTGGTTATTTTGATGTCTCTGTCAACATTAAGAAGCTCTTTTACCCTCTTGCCATTAAGCTCAGGCCTCTCATCGTATATTCCTACAATTTCATGCCTTGAGAATCTCACTATGCCGTGAGCGTTCTGGTCAAAGTGGTGGATTAGGATTTTCATTGTGGGTAAAGAACGCGTGATTGTTTAATAATTTTTTCATTTTACAAAAGATTAATA
>CBFDDS010000149.1:0-1865 GCA_965603625.1 Candidatus Woesearchaeota archaeon | reverse complement strand
GATAAGGCTGTCCAAAAGATAAGAGTAGCTGACCACATGCTATTCATGACATATCCACTGGTAAAAGACCCAAAGCTATTATTATCTATTATTGAGAATGTATTTGCAAGCCTTGACTATGGTGTAAGTTCCCTGCTTCACCATGAAAAGCTCTTCAAGAGAATCCCTCCCTTCCATGACACCTTTCCTTCTAGGTTTGAGATTTTCAAGGATAAAATGATACCCAAATACGAGCTAAGCCCCAAGTATGTAAAACTAATAAAAGATGTCGGAAGCATCATATCAGAGCACAAGAAGAGCCCTGTGGAGTTTGCAAGAAAGGACAAGTTTGTTATATGCTCCCCCTGTTACAGCTTAAAAACAATTGACACAAATCTGGTGAAGAAGTATATCTTTGAAACCAAGGTGTTCGTCGATAATGTAAACAAAATAGTGAGCAAGCATGAAGGAATCTTTGCAAGAAGCTAACGATGAGCTCAAAAGAGTGGACCACCAGATATATGTTAGTCTGAAGTATACAAGAACCGTGGATGTTCTTATGAACACTCTCAAGCGGATGATAGATGCCTATAACTGTTTTGTGGACTGCCTTCTAAAGTATGGTGTTGAAAAGAACCTGGTAAAAGAGGAACACATCCCAAAAACTCCTCTGGAGAGAGGAAACCTGGTCAAAGAACTCTTCAAGGACGATATTGCACAGAAGAACATGGAAATCTACTTCCTTCTGAGAAAGATTGTCAAGACAGAGCCCAAGAAAGAGCAGGAGTTCAGAAGGCATGTAACCCTGAGAACAATGGTTGATAACCAAGAGGTCATAGTTGATATTGACAGCGCAACAGAATACTATAATATGCTAAAAGAGTTCCGTGAGTGGGTAGAGGGAAAGATTAATGAATAACTTATATATACAAGTTATACATACAATCAAAAAAAGAGGTGTTTTTGGGTGAGCCGTTACATCTGTATTGTGAGTGGTAAAGGAGGAGTAGGCAAGACGACTAGTGCCATCAGTCTAGCTCATGTTATGAACAGGCACAAAAAGACCCTTCTTGTGGATGCTAATCTTACAACCCCAAACATAAACATCCATCTCGGAGCCCCTGTTCTAAGACACACCTTGATGAATGTGCTGAAAGACCAGACCTCCCTGGAAAAAGCAATCTACACCCATGAATCAGGGCTCAGAATCCTGCCCACCATAAGCACGATCCATGACCTGAAAAGGCTGAAGTATGACAAGCTGAAAGATGTGCTTGAGGACTTAAGGGGAGAGGCTGATATTGTGCTGCTAGACAGCGCAGCAGGCCTGAGCAGGGAAGCCATCAGTGTGATGGAATCAGCTGATGAAATCCTCATAATAACCAATCCAGAGCTAACTGCTGTGCTTGATGCCCAGAAAACAATACAAGTAGCCCAGGAGATAGGAAAAACAATTATCGGCGTCATTGTTAGCAAGGTAAGAGGGGACAGGCATGAATTAAGCATTGAAGAGGTTGAGAAACTGCTTGACCTCCCAGTGATAGGAATAATCCCCTATGACAAGAACGTGAGAAAAGCCCTTAAGAAAAGACACCCGGTCACTCACAGCCACCCAAGAACCAAGTCCAGCAAGAGCTATGAGAACATAGAATGCCTGCTCCTGGGAGAAAAGTATTTCTCCAGCATTAACAAGAAAAGCAAACCCCTGTACGATTATGTTATACGAGCTTTGGGGTTGGGTTGATTAACAATATTTATAAGCTATTCTTTGCCTCTTTTTCTTATGATAAAAGCCTGCGCTATAACTGACAAAGGCATTGAGAAGATTGCTCTATTAGAGCTGGATGAGCTGATAAAGGCAAAGGGCAAAGCAGAGGAGTGCACAG
>CBFDDS010000148.1:0-1873 GCA_965603625.1 Candidatus Woesearchaeota archaeon | reverse complement strand
CACTACCTTTTGATAAAACTCCACTACTTGTCCTTTCCCAACAGGCTTGTTCTTGTTATGCGTAAGATGAGCTTTGCACTCAATCACATAGGTGTATAGGTTAAACATATTACCCATTACCAAGTCAAACTCCCGCTTGCTGGCATTGTCTTTTTCAGGTGCAAGGTTCTTTTTCACCTCGTTCTGGTCCTTTAAGTAGTACCAGTCCCTCTGCAAAGCATATCTTACCTCATGCTCAAACAAATGCCCTTCTTTAGCAGGATTGGTGTTGTTTTTTCTCATGTTGCTTACGCTCTCTTATATAATAATAAACCAAATAATTTAGGTGTCCTCTTGTTCTGTTTGATATCCTTTGTCTTTGCTTCTCAAAGCATTTGCTTTTTCCGCAACATAGTCAGTTGCTCTCCTGAAAACACCTTTTGAAGCAAGGTTTTCCACAAAAAGAGCTGCAGCTGCTCCAATTCCCATGTAAAGAAATTTCTTCTTGTCGTTTTTCCATGCATTCTCTATTGCGTCTCCTGCAGCCAGTCCACCTCCTAAGCCAAGGGCGCCGTTTCTTACATATTTCTTTGTTTTGTCTTCCAAATCCATTTTAGTCTACCTCCATTGTTTTATCATTGATTTTCTTGTGAGAATCACTCCTATACACAATCTTTCTGCCGACAAGATAAGAAAGGCCTAAGCCCCCTAACCCTCCGGCAACTGTTGTTAATGCTTTTTTAGTAGAACCATCAGGTTCTTTTCCATCAAACAGCAGGTCGCCTATTTCATAGCCAGCCCAACTGCATCCAGCCGTCCCAATCATCATTGCGGTTAGAACCCTTGTCTTTTTTTCATCAAAGTATTTGTCATTCTTAAGATATCTCATGGTCACTGGTCCTAGAGCTCCTGCAATCGTTCCTCCTATCAACGCGTGTTTAGCCCATTTTGGTATTGGCATTTTCTATCCTCCTTATCCTATCCCTTTTTTTGTTAAAAAATCATCAATAACTCGGTATCCTACAACTGCTACTACATCCATCATTTTCTCTTCAATAACACTGCCAGGAGCGCCAAAAATTCCTCTGATAATCCTTTTTCTTAGGAATTTGTAAAGAGAGTCCTTGGCATAGTTCCTGTTGCTTGGTAGCACTGCTTCTTTGACTTTGTCAAAGATATGATCGCCTAAGTGTTTCAATGGATCAGGATTATTGCCACCATAATTTTGTGGAGAAGACGGAGAAGATTTGGGTTTTGGCGGTATGTATGGTTGATCAGGATTATTAGTCTTACTTACAAATTCATCTAGGCTTGCAGTGGCATTACGCTTTATCTTGTTATCAACCTCTTCATCATAGATGGTTTTTTCAGGAACAGGCTTTTTAGGCCGAGGAATATCTATGTATCTGTTAAAATAATGTTCCTTGTTTTTTTTCATGTTCATTTTAAACCACACCTCCTTTAATCATGTCTCCAATGATTATTCCAGGAATGTCTTCTTCATGATTGATATTGTAAACATTTATCCCGCCCTCTTCTTTATCCTTAGAAACTCCATAGACATTTTCAGACTCAAAACTAAGCCAACTGTCAATATTCAGAATGGTCACCCTATTAGTTTTCTTTTTCTTGTTCAAGGAATCCATAACATCAATAATATTGGCTATTCCTCCGTCTGTTATCAACATGATATCAAGATCTTTTTCTGATTTAGAAACAATATCATCGATTACATCTGCATTAAGATGGGTTCCTCCTGATTGATACCTTATTATCCCCTCTGCTACCTGGTTGTAATCAGAGCTAAAATCATAAACCTCTGTACGGCTGCTAAAATTAACAACAGCCACCCTGCTTCCTTTTTTTAAGTATTGTCTAGCTGCACATATTGAGC
>CBFDDS010000147.1:0-1876 GCA_965603625.1 Candidatus Woesearchaeota archaeon | reverse complement strand
AGCCCTGGATTTATTTCTTCGGGGGTATGGGCAGTATGAGCCAGTTGTGACTGGAAAAAATGATAGATGGGATTGTTTGTTCTCTGGGAAAACCCTTGAAAAACTCTCAGAAGAAGGCTTTGGGTATGCCTTGCAGGAAGGATTCTTTGGGGAGTATGAGAAGGAAGCCCAGAGAATTGGCAAACTCTTGGTTAAGCAGAGCGAGGTTGACTTGGACAAGCTCTCCGATCAGGAATTAATAGCTTTATTAGAAAAGTTTTTTGACACAGCAGGGGTTTTTCTTGAGTTATACAGCAAGACAGAGTTCATCTTCTTTCCCAGGATAGAGAAGAAGCTGCTTGCCTTTACAAAAGACAAGTTTTCTGTCCAGGATGTTCTTTCAAAAAAAGTTGATATTGGTTCCTGGCCTAAGCAGGAGAGAATGCTCGCAGAATATATCATGAATATGCAGCACTTGAAGTTTGAATTAAGAAAGATTGTAAACAGCCTCTCGCTTGGCCCTGATTCTTTTCTTGCAAAAATAATAGAGCAGCTGGTTATCAGACTAAAAAGAGAGGATGCTCCTGAAATGACTTTTAATGAGATAAAAAGATTCTTTTCTGGCGAAAACATTAGCGATGTAAGCTACAGAAAAAAGTATGCATACATAACCTATGATAATGATAACAAGACTCTTGCTATTGCTGACTACAAGGAGAGCCAGGAGAAACTAGAATCCCTTCAGAAAGAAGTGCTCAGGGCTGAGGTAAAGGGAATGCCCACTTGCAAAGGCGTTGTTAAGGGAAGAGCAAGAGTGCTTAACTTTTCCTTGGAACCTGCCAAATACCTCAGCAAGGTAGAGAAAGGGGACATCATTGTTGTGGGCTCCACTGGCCCGGAAATGGTTGTTATCATGAAAAAAGTGGCTGGGATAGTTGCTGATGAAGGCGGGCTCATGAGCCATGCAGCTCTTATCTCAAGAGAGCTCAATATTCCCTGCGTTATCGGCACCAAGCACGGCACAGAGGTCTTTAAAGACGGGGATTATCTAGAGCTTGATGCTAATAAAGGAGTTGTTAGAATTATTAAGGAAAAAAGTAAATAATTTATTCTGCATACATCTGTTCTATTTTTGCTAGATACCCTGGTCCTGCAAATTTTCCCAGCTCAAACATCTGATCTTTTAATGCAGCTCTTATGTTTAAGGGCCATGCAGTTTCATCGTCATCCTGTGCTCCAAGCACACTCCTCATATGGCCTCTTATGTTTCTTGCGTTCTCCTCTGGATTAGTTACATAATCTAGCCATGCGAATCTGAAGTCTAGGACAGAAGGCACTACCTTGTGTCCTTCTAATTCTTCTGCTAATACACCTGCCCGCTGTAGGTTCTCCTTAGCTGCTGCATACACTGTTTTATCTGTCCTAACCCACTCTGTCTGCACAACGCCAAGAGTGTGATAGGCGTTCATTAAGCCAAAGCCTTTGGTTTCACCATTCTTTTTTCTCTCATCAACCTCTTTCTGTGCATACTGCAAAGCCTTGGCCCTGTCTCCTAGTTTCAGAGCAAGTGTTGCTGCAATGCCTGTGGTTCTGTAAAACCTGTCTTTTATACCAAAGTGATGAGCTGCTTCATTATCCTTGTTCTCAAGGGCTTTCTCATAAAAGCTTATAGAATCCTCAATATATCCTAATCCTTGTTTTAGGTCTTCAGTGCCTTGGTTATTGTAGCGAATAACAAGCCCTATCTCTTCCAGGAGTCTTGCCCTTCCGCAATAGGTTTCTGGCATGTTAACTTTCTCAAGATCACCCTCTATCTTTCCAAGGGTTCTATCAACTCTTTGCTTAAGGCTTTCTCCTTCTTGTGCTTCTTCTAGCATATAATCCAGGGCTTCTTCTC
>CBFDDS010000146.1:0-1888 GCA_965603625.1 Candidatus Woesearchaeota archaeon | reverse complement strand
ACGCAGACCCTGGCAGGATTATGAGTGCAGTAACCCAGGTGGGCGATGTGATTTATCCCCAGTTCAAGGAGAGAATGCCTGGAATAATTCCTGTTGGACTTGACCAGGACCCTCACATAAGATTGGCGAGGGATGTTGTTAATCGGATGAGGAAGAAGAAGTTCTTTGCTGTTAGCAGTCTTTATCATAAGTACACTCCCAGTCTTGACGGCAGTATCAAGATGAGCAAGTCAAAGCCAGAGTCCTGCATTAGCCTGCCAGAGGACCCGAAGCTTGTATGCAAAAAGATTAAGCGGGCTTTGACCGGCGGCAGAGACACTCTTGAGGAGCACAGAAAACTGGGCGCTGTTATTGAGAAGGACATGGTCTTTGAGCTCCTAAAGGTTCATCTTATCGAGGATGACGCAGAGCTTGACAGGATTTATCAGGATTACAAGTCAGGGAAAATGACCAGCGGCGAACTCAAGGAGTTGGCTTGTAAAAAAATGACTGAGTTCATGAATGACTTCATGGCCAAGCTTAAGGAGTACAAGAAGATTGTTAAGGATTTGAAGTTTGTGAAATTTTCATAATTTATTTCATTATTTCAGTTAAATTTAAATAAAGCTAAATAAATAAAAATTATATTATTAAAATAATGTTTAAATAATATTAAATTAATATTATAAAACAAAAGGGGTGGTTGAGAATGGCTGGGAATATTCCTTATTCAAGCGGGTTTATGCTTACCAGTATTATTGGTTTCTTGGTGTCTGTGTTGTTTGTTATGAAAATCAGCGATACCTGGGGATTCACTTTTGCCCTTGTTTTTGTGCTCATGTTCATAGCCAGTGTTATCACCATGGGCCAGATTGAGGCTGAGGATAGGTACAGTTTGAAGCATCTGGGTGTGCATGAAAAGGGGCATTATGCTGCTAAGGGGAAGATGAAAAAGAAGAAATAATTGCTCTTTTATTTCTAGGTTGAGAACACCATTTGTTGGTTAAAGAGTAGAGTCAAAAAGAGAAGAGATGCCTGTGACCTTTATGAGGTCAACAAACCATATCTTTATGTAGCCGAGGTAAGGGATATCTAAAGTCGCTTTGCCTATTATTTGCTTTTCAAGAACTCTTGCCTCGTCAAGCTCATCATCTCTTACCTGAGCCTCGTTATTATCTCCCTTGGTCTCAAAAACCCAAATACTCTTGTATTCTTTCTTTATAACTCTGTGGATGATTGGGTAAGGCTTTTTTGACTGGAACACAATAACATCGCCTATCAATATGTCATCTGGTTTTTTTCCAATCAAGAACATGATGTCCCCTCTGTTAAAGCCATTCTTAAAAGGATAAGTTTCAAAATCAGGTTGGGTGATGTTCAGTGCCAGATAAGTATCCTCATTATCAATCCACCACTCGTCAAAAGACATTCCATTGTGCTCCATGCTGTTGCTCACAACAGCGACTATAGGGAAGTTAGTGCCAAAGATCAAACCAACTCCAGGGTATATTAAGAATTTAATTATTATATAAAGAAGTATTATGTTGACAATCCAGCTCCATGTTGAATTATCATACCAGATAAAATACCATACCTTACCATACCAGGTGGTTGGCTTCTTAGGTTCTTTCCGCTTTGCGGAAATGCTCAAAGATTTATCTTTGGCACCCAAAGACTCTGTCTTTGGTGGCTCAGAATCTCTTTTTGATTCTGTTGCTTTCTTGAGTTTTTTCTTAGGCATTTGCACATGATGAAAAACCTTTCTTTAAAAATTTTCTTTTTTTTCTTCACTACTTATAATATGCCCTGTACCACTCAATAATTAAATATATTACCAAGAGAAGAAGGGCTATCCCGGTTATAATCTTGCCTAAGTAGGAGACCTTTAGAACAATATTGATAAGTATCC
>CBFDDS010000145.1:0-1939 GCA_965603625.1 Candidatus Woesearchaeota archaeon | reverse complement strand
AGGAAGAACTATATGATGACTGGTTTTAGAACTTTCTTAACTAGCAATTCTCAGTTGTCTCTTGATTGATACTCTACCCCATATAAGTAATCCTTTTCTTTAATCCCTTTAATTTGTTCTACTCTCTTAACATCTCTAAATAACAGACGTCCTCCGAATCCTTCAGGCATTCGCAAGGATAAGTCTTTGCCTTGTGAAGGGATTTCACCGATTTGTATTAATAAGATTTCTAAATCTCCAGGATCAATTGATATTCCTAACACTCCTGTTTCTTCATAGAATTCAAATAATTTCTTTTCATCCACCCGACACGTTTGGATTCTTTCACCATTAGGTCCTTGTTCTTGATTTATGTATAATGACATTACTTTCTCACCTTACTACCAGCAGGCAAAGCCCTCAGGATATCATCCAGGTCTCCGCCTATCTTGCTTTTTATCTTCTTGGCAACATCGCTTAGTTTCTCATTTCCCTGGAAGACTTCTACATGTTCTTTGCAGTGCTTTTTTACTGCGCTGAGAGGCCCTCCCATAGCCTTGCCTTGGTAGATTCCGACTCCATAGCTCATCTCAGGATTATGGTAGGTGGTTTCTCCGTATATCATGAAGGCTCCTTTGGCCAGGTGCTCTCCTGCCTTGGCCTTCTTGCTCACCTGCTCTGGCTTCACCCTGAAAACAGGCAGAGTGCTCAATCCCCTTTTCCATGCTCTTGAGAATACAGCTGTGAATACTGCTGCCTCGTTAAGGGTTGTCTCTGGAATCTCTCCTTTGCCTTCTCTCTTAACAACCACGAATGGGCTGCCTGCCATGTCTGTGTGGAACACCATGTCGTCTTTGTCAGTGTATTTTTTTATAACTATCTCATTGGTAGTGGCGTCTCTTCCGCCAATAACAAGAAAACCGTCTGAGGATACAAACCACCTGAACTTCTCATACCACTCCTTTTTCACTCTTTTCTTGACAACCTCTTTTTTCTCTACTTTCTCTTCTTTTATATTCCCAAGTTTTTTCTTGTACTTCTCAACAGCCTCTCTTGCTCCCCCTGTCTTCTTCCTTGCCTTCTTAGCTCTCTCAAAATAAGAGCCTGCATTCTCTTCCACTGACTTCCGGATATCAAGGCTTATCTCCATTATTATCATCAAGAAACAGCTTGTATTAAAAAACTTTACTCAACAGTTAGGCAGATTAGCAATTTCTATTACAGGCTCAGGGCAGTCAACAGGCTCGTTCTTGTACTTCACACTGGGTGTAAGGGCAACATAGGCCTTGCCAGACTTGGCAAAGGGTATCTCTCTCGTGAGGGTTTTTCCTGACCTGAGGCGGGAGTCCTTCAGCCTTATCTCGTTCTCAACACTCTCATCAACCACTCTCACAGTGACCCCTTCCACAATAGCTCCTGTGTTCTTAACACTCAGCTTTATTATGTTCTCAGCATAGCATATGTAAGGGCTTATAATCATGGATACCTTGGAGCAGTCAGGGCCTGTGTCCTCTCCAAAGGTGGAGCTCCAGTTCATAATCATGGCTCCGAGAGCAACTGCAAAGGCTATTAACAGAACCGTGGCTATCAAAGGAGACATTCCCCTCTTCTCGTGAGAAAAGCTATTAAGTCCTCTATAACTATCCAAGTACGCACCTCTTTTTGTCACAATAAGAATAACTTACGAAAATTGGTTTAAATATTTTTCTATTGCCTGGCGTGTATTATAAAATCCAAAGATTTATATATCCTCCAGAAAGCCCTCTCCTCATAAAGGGGTGAGAATAGTGGTATTCTACTACTGGATTATCGGAGTGGTTGTTTTAATAATATTAATTAGTTTAAGGGTTGTTAAGGAGTATGAGAGAGGTGTCAGGTTTATTTTGGGAAAGTTCAGCGGAGTTATGAAGCCAGGGCTTAGAATAATTTTGCCTATTATTCATTCCTGGCAAAGAGTTGA
>CBFDDS010000144.1:0-1966 GCA_965603625.1 Candidatus Woesearchaeota archaeon | reverse complement strand
AACAAAGGCCACACCTGCTATCACAAAGCCTACCAAAAGAGCCCCTCTGAGAGCCTGCGCTAGAAATTGTTTTGGAGTCTTATCTATACCAGCTATTTTCAGTTTTTTCTTTAGAAGTGCATGACCTTCTTGTTTTGAGTAAAGCATTAAAAATCCACCACGGTTTACTATTTATCCAGTATATTAATTAAATATATTTGAATTCAATCTATTTGAAGCGTACCCATGTAGTACTTAGCTATTATCAATCCTATCTCATTCACATCAAAGGATTGTTTATTTACAAGCCACTTAAGAATCTTGACCTTTTCTTTTAGGTCATTGGATATCTCTTCATCAGTCAGGCCTGTGTAAAGCCTGAGCCTTTCCATCATGGTGTCTGATTTTGCAACTTGTTCAAGCGTGTCCTTAGCAACGTTTAGCTTTAGGAGTATCTTTGCATCTCCTGTTGGAGTTATCTCTGCTACTTGCAGGGTTCTTCTTTTTCCTGTTCTTCTGTTCCTGTTCTGTATCACAATAAGTGATAGTGATGCAATCATTGGTTTTGGGATTTCTATTGGAGGGTTGGTCAGCCTTGTAACCACTTCTTCTGCATTGTTGGCGTGCAGGGTTGCATAAACACTATGCCCTGTGTGCATTGCTTCAAGCAGTACCTGTGCTTCTCTTTTTCTTCTTATCTCCCCCACGATAATCCTGTCAGGCCTCATTCTTAATGCGTTCACTAGAAGGTCAAGCATTGTAACTCCGCCTTTGCCTTCAGGGTTTGGCAGCCTGGTCTCCATTGGAACCCAGTGCAGATTCTTGGGCAGGGTTAGCTCTCTTGTGTCCTCGATTGAGATGATTCTCTGGTTTGGAGGGAAGAAGTTACTGATAACATTCAACATACTGGTTTTTCCACTTCCTGTTCCTCCACTGATGATTACGCTAAGCTCGTTCTGCACAGCCAGCCAGATAACTGCTGCTGCTTCATAACTAAGAACATTGTCTTTTACAAACTTGGTGATGGTCCACGGATCCTGGGAGAACTTTCTAATGGTGATGGTGTTTCCTTTATTGCTGATAGGCGCCAGGGTTGCGTTCACCCTGTCCCCTGTTAACAGGTGGGCGTCCATCAATGGGTTTAGGTTGGTGATTTCTTTTCCAACATCCCTTCCTATCATGGTTGCAAAGTGCCTGATACGCGCCTCTGTCACTATCTTGATGTTAGTAACAAGCCATCCGTGCTTTCGATGGTATATCCATACCGGCTCCCGGTGATTATTGATTACAACTTCCTCTAGCGCGGGGTCTTGGAGCAGGATTTCTATTTTTCCAAGCCCAAGGTTTTCTTCTATAAGATAATTAATAAGCATATTGGTGGTTTTATCGTCTGCCTTTGGAAAATACTTATGGATAAGCCTTTTTATCTCTCCTTTGAATCTCTGCCTGATGTTAATCAGCTCGTTCTGTTCAAGGCTTTCTATTTCTTCTAAGTTCATCTTTGAGATGAATTCCTGCCTTATCTTTTCCAGGATTATCTTTGTAGCGTCGCTTATGTTGGTTATTGACACAACGTATTCTGGCACTGGCTTGTCTTGTTCTGAGTAGATGCTTATGTCCACCACTATATTGTTGACTGTTATGGTGTATCGGTCGATTAATTCTTTTTTTGATAATTCCTCTTGGGTTTTATTTATCATTTCTGTCATGATTACCACTCTTTTTTTTTTGGTTTAAATTTGATTTATCAGGTATTTTTTAACAGTGATTATGATTACATGATTAAGCTATCTTACAGTAGGCTTGGCCTTGTCAATGTTCTTTACAAACAAGGTTTTGTGTTCTAGTTTTTCAATTTCTTTAAGCAACCGGTATTTATCGTCAAAGGCTCCTTTTGGAAGCATCTGGATTTTGTGTTTGGCTTCAAGCAGTTCTTGGGTTGCCTCTTCATGCTTGCCTTTGTCAAGCAAGGTATGTGCTTGTTCTA
>CBFDDS010000143.1:0-1984 GCA_965603625.1 Candidatus Woesearchaeota archaeon | reverse complement strand
AATAATATTCCCATCTATAAGAGCTTTATGTACAGGAATGTTGCAGAGGCCAAGTACGGCTTTGTGCTATATCAGGGAGGGGCAGTGCCTGGCAAGGAGATAAGAGTGGTGTCTATATCTGGCTTGGATGTAGAGGCCTGCGGAGGAACCCATCTCAATCTTACAGGAGAGGCCAAGCTCATCAAGATTCTCAGGACAACCAAGATACAGGATGGTATTGTCAGGATTGAGTTCACAGCTGGAAATGCAGCCTTAAAGACTCAGAGCAAGGAGAAAAAGGTGCTTGAGGAAACCGCGAAAATCCTAAACTGCGATATCGATCAATTGCCGGCAAGAGTAGAGGAATTATTTGAGAAGTGGAAAAAGGCAAGAAAGGCTCTTAAGAAGAAAAAAAAGCTTAATGTTGGTGAGTTCAGACTAACAAGCACAAGGGCTTACAAGGGAGGAGATATTCTCTTAAAGCTGGCAGACACCCTTAAGACCCAGCCAGAGCATGTTAACAAGACCATTAAAAGATTTCTTACAGAACTGGAAGAGTATAAGAAGAAGTTAAAATAAAATTAATAAAATTAAAAAATTATTTCATAACCCTCACAAACAAGGCCAGCACTATAAGGACTGCTCCTATTAGTATGGTTCCCAAACCATCTCTAAGCCCTGACACTGTGTTGTTAAGGTACTGTGCAAGCCCTACTAGGGCAAAGATTATTCCTAGGAAAAGCATAAGAGAAAGAGCCATGGCCTTGATTACCTTTTTGGTTGCTACCTCTATTCTCTCCTCAACATTCTTTATTGTTTTATCAACTTTTTTCTTTATAGTGCTCACACCTTCACCCACTAAGAAACCACCTAGGTCTTTCCAAAAACTACCCATAAAAATCACCCCATTATAGTATAGGCAGGAGTTATTCAGGTTATTTTATATACTTTGTTATTTTGTTTTATGAATCTCTTTATCATATCTTTATAATATAGATTCCAATACCACTAACTATATAAATAACATACTCGATTTTAGTATATGTTCTCTTGTTGGTATCAAGGGATTTTTCCAGTAGTGAAAGAGGGTTACAAGAAAAGACAAAGGATGGAAAGAGTGAGGTGTTACGCATGGTTATAAGAGAGAGGGATTTACAAAAAATATGCCCTGCCTGCAGGAAACCGCATAATGGTGAGTGCGTTTGGAAGCCTGAGTTCTGGAAAGAGCACCACTACAAGACTACCAGCTGCGACAGCTGTGGCCACAAGATATTTTTCAGAACAGAGCACATAGATACAGGACACTACTGAAGTTAATAAAAATATTTACCATTTCTTTTTCTTAAAACTGTCTTTTAGTACTGAGAACAAGAGAAAGATTAGTATCAAAAAGGCAGCTATGATTAAGGTGTTGCTGAGCCAAGTGTCAGATTTATATGTGAGGCTTGCCCCTATTATCAGGGCAGCTATTAATATGCCCATTATAATTCTCCAGGTCACAGTATTAATTTCCAGGGTTATAAGCCTGAGGTCTGTGTTAATCTTGTCAAGAGCCAGGTCTGTTTTTTCCATGGTACTGTAAATCTTTTTTGACTCTTTAGGTAAGCTGTGTACAAATTTTGCAAAATCCTCTGTCTCTCTTGCTAGTTTTTTGAGCACATAAGAAGGCCTGGTCTTTTCCTTGGCTAGATTTTTCATGAAAGGAGTGGTTTCTTTCACAAGGTTGAACCTGGGGTCAAGCTGGATGCCCACTCCCTGCAGGGTGACTATGGCTTTGCCCAGGAGCACAAAGTCCTTGGGAATCTTTATTCTGTGCTTTTTTGCAACACGCAGGCTCTTAAAGAACAGGTCTGGCATGTCAATCTTCTCAAGGCTTGTATCATAGTATTCTCCCAGGGTGTCTGTGAGGTCCCTCTTCAGGCTCTCAACATCAACATAGTAGTCAACCAGGTTCAGGTTGACAAAAGACTTCACTAAATTATCAGCATTTTTTGTGATGAGGCTG
>CBFDDS010000142.1:0-1988 GCA_965603625.1 Candidatus Woesearchaeota archaeon | reverse complement strand
CCAGAAAGAGATAGATAGTGCAATAAAGAAAGTAACAGGAAAAGAGGAAGTTGACCTTGATAAGCTAACAAGTGAAGAGCTTCATAAAGCAATGCCTGGAATAAGAGAGTTCATGAAACAGCTTTATGATACAAGGTTTGGTATTATAACAGCTAATTCCAGTGATATGAATAAAGTGTTTGATGAAAAGTTTGAGAATGAGAATATTCCTGAGGAATTTAAGGATTTTATGAAGCACTGTCTTCATGAATACCCTCAGGAGGGTGGTTATATACTAGCTAATTTCAATGATGCACTAAAGAAATATACAGGTAATGAATTAAAAAGAGAAGGAGTAAGAGAGTATAAGTCAAAACTATTGGATACTACCAAGAAATGGGGTTTGATTGGTACTGGAGCAGCTATTGGAATTGGAGCAATGGTATGGATGATCTATGTATCACCTAAGCCTGATTATGATAATAAAACAGACACTCTTTCAAGAATTTCACACAGAATCATTGATACAGCAGATGTACGTTTTGAGATTGACCATCCTTACGAGGATGTTATGAGGGGCCTTAGAAAGGGTTCTTTAAAGGATTTAAAGAGTTATAGAAATAGTCAGATTATGCCGAGTTTGTTTAGCAAGCCCAAAGATACTGTTATGAACAGAATTATGAATGCTTGGGTGGACACTGGCTATGAACTTGGAAATATTACTACTGAGAGAGATCGTGAGTATAGAGGCTGGGATTTTAGAGGAATTGAGGCACCTAGAGATACTAAGATTAGATGGCGTGCTTTGAATCCAGGCATATCCTCTTCTAGCAGTTACTTAGATGATTATCTTTTGGAAATAATGGAATTTGCTTTAGAAAGAAGCCAGGTTGAAGAGGATGTTTTTGACTTGGAGAAGTTTGCTGCTATCACTTATCTTGGAAGTCACACCTATCAACAGGTTACTGAGGCTGCTAATAGCTTTAACTTGGATGATTTTGTAGAGGCAAGAGACAGGAAGGGCAAGTACCTGCTTACTCCTGGAGAAAGAAAGTTCCTTAAAAGAGTGGTTTATAACCTTTCAACTACTCTTGAAGACATCACTCAAGTAGGTCCTCAAAATACTCGCTTAAAATAGGGCTTATGCCTATCTGTACTAGCCTGAATAATTCTCTTATGTGCGCAAGAACCACTGCTTCTTTTGCTTTTGCCTGTTCTATGTATTCATAGCACTTGCCGAACTGGTATTTATGTTTTAGCTCGTTTATCTTGTGTATAGAACTGATATCTTTCTTATAATAAGCATCATAGTTTAGCTGGAAGTATTCTCCTAGGTTCACTATAAGCTCTAGTATCCTTTTGTTTGCTTTTACCCTGTTCTTGGCTGCGTATAGATAAAGGTAATAGTAAGCATGCTCTATGTGCATTAATAGGCTTAGCAGTTCCCAGTCTGTTATTGGGTGCTTTATCTCATATCTCTCCTTGGTTAGGATTCTTTTGCAGAAGAGCACGAATTTATCTTGATTAGTCTTGTGGTCTTCTATTGCCTTGAGGTTTTCATATTTGCTCTTCTTGAAATCATTGAGCAGGATTCTGTGGGTTTCTTTTATTATTAAGTAGACTCTTTTTAGGAGCACAGCGTATTTTTCTTCTGTCGGCTCTGAAATATTCTCTAGTGTGCATATCCTCTTGTCTGTCTCTGTTATCTCAAAGCCCAGCAAGAGGCCTTGGGTTATTTGTTTTATTCTTTCTATGAGTCTATCATCAATATTTTTTATGCTTATCCTGTCAAAGCCCCTTCTGTATAAATGGGTGAGCATGTTTCTAAGATTTTGCTTGTTCTGCTCTGTCAACTCCAGGGTTATCTCTTTTTTTGTGATGATAGAGGCATTTATGTTCAGGGCTGTGCCTATCTCCTTGACATCTATCTGGTCTCCTGAGCTCAGGCCTTTGCTGTCAACCCATTTCTTGGGGAGATAGATGGTGTATCCACCGCCGCCTTGCTTTAT
>CBFDDS010000141.1:0-1991 GCA_965603625.1 Candidatus Woesearchaeota archaeon | reverse complement strand
GGCAGAAAAGGCTTTTAAGGGAGACTCTAAGCTTAGTGACAGGTATGTTAAGCTGGCCAGGAAGATTGGCATGAAGTATAAGGTCAAGCTTCCCTCGAAGTATAAGAGAAGGTTCTGCAAGCACTGTTATACATACTTAAAGCCAGGGGTTAACTGCAGGGTGAGGCTGAATGAGAAGAGTGTTACCTATTTCTGCCATGCCTGCAAGAGGTTTATGAGGATTCCCTACAAGAATAAGAGGAAATGACTACTTCTTAGTGGCTAAAAAACCGAAAGCTTTTTAAATGGCTAAAATCCCATTAGCTTTCTCGGGGGATAGATAAACATGATGGATAAAATCAAAGATCAGGAGATACTAGAAAAGCTGCACAAAGAAGACGAGAAGGAAGATCTTAATACTGTTCTTAATAAAAAAAAGGTCAACAAATGGGAGATGGATGAGGCATTCCTGGGGGAAGTATGACACCCAACCCATGGATAGGCAAGGGAATCAATATTCTTGTTATGAACTATCCAGCAGTTTCCTTTGCTCCCAATGAAAAAATTGTAGAAGAAGCTAAGAGAATTCTAGAAGATGAAGAAAATTCTTATGATTATGTTATAATGCCAGAATATTCTCTTTCCATGCCAGTAGATATGGGAAAACTACGGGAAGCCATAATGGAAAATAAGGAGAGCAAAGAAAAAACAACCCTAATCACAGGGATAATGTATCAGGAGGGAAGGTTCTTTCTAAAGAATGAGACATGGATATGGCCTCCTTTTCTGCCTGAGTCACCAATTCCAGAGGACCCTTATATCAAGGAGAAACACCCTCTTAGCCAGGAAGACTGGAAAGTTGCAAACCACACAAGGCTAACTCTTCTGCAGAAACCAAAAGAAGAGGTCAAGAACCCTAGAGTTTATGATGTTGTGCACGGCATTGAGTATATGATTTCAATGACACCAAAACAGGAAAAAAGGCTTCCAGGAGAATATCATGACCTTGACATGCTCATAACCCTTGGGAATAGGATTGAATTTAGAGAAGATGTTCCTGAAAAAAAAGCCCTGAATTATAATGGGCTGTGGATTGTGTGCAATAGGTTCCAGGATGGTTTTGCTGCTGTTAATAAAGGAGGCATTCTAAAGAGGCTGCAGCCATCAAAGAAAGATTCTAATAAAATGTGTGGTGTCTATAAGGTATGAGTTGAAATTTACAAAACAGTTAAAAATACCCTATTCTTCACTCTTGTTCCAATGAAAGAAATAGCACGAGGAGCAGAGGCTGTGCTCTATGAGGATAAGAACACCATCATCAAGCATAGACTAAAAAAAACTTACAGAATCAAAGAGCTTGATGATGAGCTTAGAAAGCAGAGGACTAAGAGGGAGGCTAATCTGCTCAAAAAAATAACTATTCCGCACCCTACTCTTATCCAGACCGATGAGAAGGAAAAGATTGTTATGGAAAAGATTAAGGGTGAGAAGCTTAGAGAGGTGCTGGACAAAAAGCCAGTGCTGGCAAAAAGGGTTGGCGAATTGGTGGCAGAGCTGCATAACAAGCACATAATCCACGGAGACCTCACAACCAGCAACATGATTCTTGACAAAGACAATAAGGTTGTATTCATTGACTTTGGTCTTAGTTTTCATTCACATAAGATAGAGGACAAGGCTGTTGATATCCACCTCTTCAAGCAGGCTTTGAACAGCAAGCACCACAAGGTCTATGACTAGGCATTAAGGGGCTTCCTTAAGGGATACAAAAAAGCTGATAAACACAAGGAGATTCTTGAAAGGCTTGAAAAGGTTGAGATGAGAGGGAGGTATAGGAAAGAATGAAGAGAATTATTTTTTTCAGTATATTGAGCATGCTATGCTTACTGCTCTGTATTAGCCTGGCCAGTGCTAAAACCTATCATATGACTCTCCTAACCATAGGAGATGTGGGTGATGACACGGTTGGAGGAACAGCAGACGCCTTTCTGGAAGTAAAGCCTGGCTCTGGA
>CBFDDS010000140.1:0-1993 GCA_965603625.1 Candidatus Woesearchaeota archaeon | reverse complement strand
CCATTATTTCTTTGGAGAGGAGGAGAATTGGAAAGGAGTGGCTGAATTGTTAAAAAATCCAGAGAATCAGGCAGAGCTCATAGTAATCCACGTAGACTATAACCTGGGCTCCTTCCTGTATGAATATAATTTCAGTTTGGTTGATGATGTTGTCACAGGCGGCTATTACCCGACGAACTCCACCACAAACAACTTAATCACTGTGCCCAGCACATATATAAGAAATATCACAGGAAGAACAGTCTTCCCAGACATCAAAAAAATTAATGCATCCCTTCAGAGCATTGATGATTTCTGGCTGGTGTCATCAGTACATGCTAATAACATCTACCCTGACAGAGATGTTTTCAATTTGGTTGAAAAAGACTTTAAGAACGTTTCACACCACCGCTATGGAATAGTCTATGCTACAAGGTATGAAAGAAAATAAAGAATAAATAAGAAGTAAAATGAAGGAGAGAATAAAGTATCTCAGAGAAATGGACAAGATACTTGGGGATATATGCTGTACTCTCCTGGCTGTAAACAAGGTTTTCAGAAAAAAGAAGGCTTTGGATACAGGAAAGATTAAAAGAATTCTCCTGATAAAGTTCTGGGGCTTTGGAAGCCTTCTCTTAATGACCCCAAGTATAAGGGCTCTGAAGAATAAGTATCCCAAGGCTAAGCTTACTATCCTTACACTTGAGCAAAACAGGCATTTATGTGAGAGAATAAGGTTTATTGACGAGATAATTACTGTTTCCATCAAGAGCACTGCCAGGGCTTTGAATGATATTGCCAAAACACTTGAAATTTTAAGAAAAAAAGAGTTTGATGTCAGCATTGACTTCGAGTTCTTTGTGGGTGTGTCAGCAATTATTACTTATCTGTCAGGTGCCTACTACAAGATTGGGTTTAGGAGTGGCAGAATCCACTCCAGAAACAGCTTATATGACAAGGCCGTACTTTATAACAAAAAAAAGCACATAACAGAGAATTTTGCAAACCTGGTCAGGCCTTTAGGAGTAAGAAAGGTTGATTATGTGCTGGAGAAGCTCAAAACAACTCAGAAGGACAGAAGATATCTGTCTGTACTGCTCAAAAAAGCTGGCATCACAGGTAAAGACAAGCTCGTATGCATGAATATTAATGCCGGAGAACTTGCTTTTGAGAGGCGCTGGCCAAAGGATAGGTTTGTAGAGCTTGCTAAGAGGATAATTAAGAACTACCCAAACGCGAAGATTGTGTTCATTGGAAATGGAAAAGACAAGGAATATGTTAAGTCTGCACTTGCCACCTTAGGAAACAAGGGATTGATTAATTTTGCAGGAAAGCTTGACATACCCCAACTCCAAATCCTGTTTGAAAAGAGTGATTTGTTCATTACCAATGATTCTGGACCAATGCACCTTGCAGCAGCAACACAGACTAATAGTATATGCCTATTCGGTCCTGAGACACCTCAGCTTTACGCTCCCCTTAACAGAAACAGCAGGGTTGTCTATAAGAAACTAAAGTGCAGCCCCTGCATGGATGTTTACAATAGAAAAAAGATAATATGCCATAATGGTGCCGAGTGCATGAAGAAGATTACTGTTGGAGAAGTGTTAGGAAAGGTAAAAAGCGTGCTAAAATAAGAGACAAGATGAAAATAAGAAATAAGAAAAAAAAGAAAACCAATAAGAAGTTGAAAGTACTGGTGCTAAACCCGCCTACAGAGGGTTATGGTTTTACAAGAGACGGAAGATGCCAGAGCGAGGAGAACACATGGCTATCTGCTTTCCCTCCTGCAATGCTCGCAGGCATAGCAGGTGCTGTCAGGAAAAAATATGACACCAAACTGATTGACTGCATTGGCTCAAAGCTCTCTTTTGACAAATGTTTGGAACAGATTCAGGAATATGAACCAGACTTCACTGTTGTTAACACTTCTACTCCTACTTTTTTGGAAGACATGGAGACTGCAAGACAGGTTAAGAGCCTGACAGGCTCAAAGATAATTGTTTATGGGGAG
>CBFDDS010000139.1:0-1998 GCA_965603625.1 Candidatus Woesearchaeota archaeon | reverse complement strand
TTCTACTTAACTTTGAAGGAGAAGCAGAAGGTATAAAAACAGAGGATATCATAAAGGAGATATTGGCAAAGGTTCCAATAATTTAAGTTATAATTTTTATAGCTTCCGGAGAATTAAAATGCCTGTCAAAGAACTTAAGATAGACTTAATCCCTCATCTAAGAAAAGTAAAATTAAAAGCCAGAAGAGATGTTCTTAACCGTGTTCTTGAGGGTAACTGGAGCACTATCTTCAAGGGCCACGGATTAGAGTTCGCTGGGTACAGGGCTTATAACTATGGTGATGATGCCAGCAAGATTGACTGGGGCGCCAGCCTTAGGGCTCACGAAATCCTTGTAAGAGACCTTGAGGAGTATCATAACTTTAATGTGTTTTTCCTGGTGGATGTTAGCAACAGCATGCTGTTCTCTTCTACTGGCAAGCTAAAAGCAGAGTATGCTGCTGAAATGATTTTCAGCCTTTGCTATGCTATCATGCAGACAGGGGATGCTATCGGCCTGGGCATGTTCACTGACCACCTGGTTGCTAAGATTCCTCCAAGCCTTGGTAAAGGAGTATACTACAGGATTATCAGGCATCTCACAGAGCCTAAGAATTATGGAGGTGACTTTAATTTGACCAAGGCTTTGAAGTATGTAAGCTCTTTTTTGAATGAAAGAAGCGTTATCATAATTATTTCTGATTTTATTGGTTTAAAAGAGGGATGGCACCGTTATATTAATATACTTGCAGGTAAATATGATCTTATTGGCATCATGATACGTGACCCTAGGGATTTTGAAATGCCTGTTAGTGCTGGCCAGTACCTGGTTGAGAATCCTTTTACTGGTGAAAAGCTTTATATTGATTCTCATCAATATGCAAAGCTTTATGCTGCTGATGCAAAAAAACAAGAGGACTTCATCAGAAGGAGTTTTGAAAAGTCCAAGCTGGGCTTTGTTAGTCTAAGAACAGACCAGGAGTTCCAGGAGCCTTTAATGGATTATTTTAGAAAGAGGTTGATGCTTGTAAGATGATAAACTTTACCTTTGAAAACCCAATTTATTTATGGTATCTTTTAGCTATTCCTTTCCTTATCTATACTCATTTCTATCTATTTAGGCATTCCAAGCTTAAGGCTATGAAGTTTGCTAATTTTGAGGCTCTTAAAAGGGTTACTGGCGAGAAGCTCATCACAAAAAATATTTTGATACTTGGCATCAGGGTTATTGTTCTTTCTTGTATTATCCTTGCTGTCAGCGGGGTTGTGTTTTGGTATGAAGGCAGTGTTAATGAGAATGATTTTGTGATAGCTATTGATACCAGTGCTAGCATGGCTGCTCAGGATATTCCGCCTACTAGGCTTGATGCTGCTAAGGAGACTGCTATTGAGTTTGTTGATAATATTAAGTCAAAATCAAACATTGGTGTTATTTCTTTTGCCGGGACCACGTTCATTGACAGCGTGCTTATTGATAACAAGGAAAGCATTAAAAAGACCATTGAAAAGATTGATATTTCTAAGACAGGCGGAACAGACATCCCTGGCGCTATCATCACCAGCACTAACCTGCTTTTAGGCTCTGATAAAAGCAAAAGCATTATCTTGATTACTGACGGCAGCAACACAGTTGGTGCTTTTATCAAGGACAGTATTAAGAATAGTGTTGATTATGCTGTTGAGAATCATGTGATTGTTCATGCAATTGGTGTTGGCTCTGATGCAGGCCCTATTGGTTATCTGCCTGAATATTATAATATTTCTGCTGTGTATAATGAGAATGTCTTGTTGAATATCAGCAATGCTACTGGCGGTGATTATTTCATGGCTTTGAACAAGGATGAATTGATTCGGGCTTATACTGAGATTAGCAAGGCTGCTAGAAAAGGCTTTATTTCTATGAAATTGAGTTACGGCTTGATGTTGATTGCTCTTGTGTTGTTATTTCTAGAATGGGGTTTGATAAGTACAAGGTTTAGAAGGATTCCTTGAAGGAAGTTTTTGAACGTCGAAGCCTTT
>CBFDDS010000138.1:0-2009 GCA_965603625.1 Candidatus Woesearchaeota archaeon | reverse complement strand
ACAAAATCAAAGCTGATGGTATCTGGAAATACTCAAAGAGAAAGAATGATGAGCTCTTTGAAAAGGACAAGAGAAACAGAGTCGGCAGAAAAAGAAAAACCCTTAGCTATGTAAAAGATTTAGGAATAGCAGGTTTAGTAAGCCTAATGCTTGTGCCTGGATTCTACAAAAATCAAGCTGTTAATATAAAATCAAAGATTGATGCTCATTTCAAAGACCCAGAGCCAGCAAAAGAGATAATGGTTTCTAATCTCACAGAGGAGCAGAACAAGTCCCTTGACTACTTTGTCAAGAAAGAAGATAATAAGAGAAGGGTTGGAGCCTTTGTGTATAAGATGACTAATTCTGTTGGAGAGGTCTATGATGTGTGGAACAGGAAGCAGGGAGTAAAAAGGCATAGTGAAACAATAGAAAAGTATGCTAAGAAGTATAAGCCACTTCCAAGCCTGGATGAATCAATAAGATATATTGAGGGCGTTATGTTCACAGAATCAGGGGGAGATGATGATGCAGTGTCCAAGGCAGGGGCAATAGGAGCAATGCAGTTAATGCCAGACACAGCAAAGAAACTAGGAGTAGACCCAAATGACCCTGATGATAATGTTAAAGGAGGAGTCAAGCTATTGAAACAACTTGTAGAACAGTATGGAGACCCAATGGTTGCTCTAAATTATTACAATTGCAATAATGATGCTGTTACTGCTGTAAGAAATAGAACAGGAAGCGATGACCCATTTGTATATGGAGAATTGCTGGTAAAAGAAGCAAGAGAATATCCAATAAAAGTGGCTGCAGGCATGGCAATCATGGCAGAAGACACACCCTTAGAAAGCATGTTGGCATCAGTAAGAGTGCCTGCCGGCGGTTTCAAGTATGTTGGTGATAATCCTAATGGAGACAAGGTGTATAGTTATCAGGTCAAGTCAAAGGATAATGCTACACAAATAGCAAGGAAATTCAACAGCTGGAAAGGAAGCCAACCCCAAAAGTATGATTCAGCACAAGCAACTGATGTTGTTCATGAAAACGGGAGATATGTGGGGCACAATGTAAAAACAGGACAGATAGTTCATGTGCTTGCAACCCCATACCAATCAGCATCTGGTGGGGGCGTGGGAATATCAAGCTCAAACCAGTAATTCCAAAAGCTTTTTATCCTAATTCTTAATTCTTTTATGTATGAACATTCGCTGTATCAAGTGCAAGGGGCGCGACCCGAGCATATGCGGCAGGACTTTCTGCCCGATCATAGCTAAAATATCTGCACAGAAAAAAGTCAATATATCTGCCAAGCAGGACTTCTTTGGTGAAAGCCCGAATGTATTTGTTGGCAGGTTTGGCTATCCTGATGTTAATGTAGGCCTTCTAAGTGTTGAGGACTACCAAGAGCACGATAATCCCCTACTGTGGTCAAAAGAAAACTATAGCATTGCCAGCATTATAAGACTGAGAAGCAGCCTTATTAATTCTAATTTTAGAGCCCAGATAAAGGGATTCAAGGAAAGATTCATGGAGATGAGCCAGGAAGTAGGAATGGCCAAGCAACCGGTTGATGTAGAGATCGGGCTTTCAAAAAAGCCAAGCTTTTCCCTTAGCTTTAACCAGGACACCATGCCCCATGATTACAGAGAATCCTAAGATTCCAAGAATTGTTGACAAGGTCGTGAGTGATATTGATTTCAAGGCAAACAAAGCAATAAACCAGCTTTACAAAAAGAATATTGATGAGCACTACCTGACAAGGTTGCTTAGTGTTGGTACTCTTGGTGTTAAAAAACAGAGAAAACTAGTGCCAACGCGTTGGAGCATTACAGCTGTTGATGATACCCTTGCAAAACAAATGATTGACCAAATCAAGGATTATAATATTCATGACTATGTTGCTTTTTTCGGAGGGCACCTAGGAAATTACTATGTTGCCTTGTTCTTTCCAGAGGTGTGGAGCTATGAATTATTTGAGACCTATGCTGGGAAAAGCACCTGGCATGATTCTGAGGGCATAACAACAA
>CBFDDS010000137.1:0-2013 GCA_965603625.1 Candidatus Woesearchaeota archaeon | reverse complement strand
CTTTAGGGCTCTTGCAAAGGCCTTCACAATAGCCTGCTTGTGCTCAGGAGTGATTTCCTTGGAATTAGCAATAATACCAGACTTGGCTCCTCCAAACGGGAGTCCTGCAAGGCCGCACTTATAAGTCATGGCTCGTGCAAGCTTGAAGACCTCCTCCTTGCCCACAGTAGGAGTCATCCTAATACCGCCCTTGCCAGGCCCCAGGGCTGTGTTGTCAATAACCACAAAGCCGTGCATGCCTGTGTGTGCATCATACACCTCAAGAACCTTTTCTGGTCCTAGTTCGTCATGAAGAGTGTCAGAAATCATTTTCAATACCTCCTTAACCCTTTTAAACCCTTTTAAACCCTTTTTAGTCGTGAAGAAAGAGAAAATCCTTCTCTCCTTTTATAGTTTTCTGCTTTGAAATATAAGCTGTATCCCTTCAGATTGGCGCTACCAACCCATTTTTGTGCTTAAAAAAGGTAAGATTTATATACTCAGCACACAAAAAATACTTTATACTAATATTTGAGGTGGTTTAATATGCAAGCATACTGTGTGAAATGTAAGGCAAAGAAGGAGATGAAGGACGGCAAGGAAGTTGTGACCAAGAACAATAGGAAAATGATGAAAGGAAAATGTCCTACTTGTGGCACCACCATGTGTAGAATCATGGGCAAGAAATAAGGCCGTACAAACTATTTTTTATCTTTAATACCTGTTTGGGGGTGTATTTTAAATGCTATGGTGGCAAGGCTTATTAGCCCTAATTGTTGTTGTTCTCATAATCTACCTGATATTCAGGGTTGTTAAGAGAGTGTTCATCCTCATAATCAACAGCATAATAGGAATCTTTGCCTTGATAGGCTTTAACAATCTCCTGAACGCCAACATCACCATAAACTTCTGGACTGTCATAATAACCGCCATTGGAGGCATAATCGGCTTTATAGTAGTGGTTGGCATGCACTATCTGGGCTGGGCCTTCTAAGTAGCAAAATATTTATTAACAAAGAGATTAATGCTTCTAACATGAACCGTAAACTCATACGTAACAGCCTGAGCAATGCTGTGTACTTCAGCTTTATAACCTTTATTCTCGTGTGGTTCGGAGGCCTTCTCTACACGGGCCTTGAGAAGACAGTAGGCAAGCTCAGTATGGGAACCACGGTCATCATCATACTCAGCTTAATCCTGATAATATTCCTATTAGCAATAACCAACTTGTTCTTAACCCAGCCTGTAAAAAAGAGAATCAAGTTCGGCGAGAGAGTGCTAAGCATCCTTGTATTTCTGATAACCTCGGCAGTAATCCTCGGGATACTGAGCTTCTTGTTCTGGTTCGAGATATAGAATAAAGATAAATAAGTGGTTTGTTCTTGAATAGCCGTCGCTGCCTTCATATGCAACAACAGCTTTTGCTGTTTTGCATGGCGCGGCGGAGCTTACGAAGTAAGCGGAGTAGGCTATTCAAGAACCCTTTCTCTGCTTCATCTCAATCTTGGCGAGCACCATGTTGTGCATTCTTCTCAGAAACTCAAGCTTGTCCTCCATCTTCATGATGTCAGCATAGCCCATGAGCACGAGGTTGAAAGCAAAGGGGCTGGGTATGTCTGTGAATATCTCTTTGACCTGGATGTCTCCTTTCTCAACTTTCTCAACCACTTCCTGCGCATGCTTTATATCCATCAAGTCCTCCAATACCTCACGCCTGGCCTCCTCTAATATGGGGAAGTCCTGGCTTATCTTCTTCACAGCACTCAGGAGCAGCCTTGAGCTCTTCTGCTGCCTGCCCACACTCTTCTTGCGGCCTTTATAAGAGCGAAGAATCATTAGTGCCCTTGCAGCGCAGTGCCTGAACCTGCGGTTAAGCACCTCTGTCTTGTCCAGGGCTATGCTCATCAGTCTTCTCAGTTCCTTGCTCTTCACCATGCTGAAGGCCCGCGCAGCCTGCATGTTCTTAGCAGAGGCAAGGTAGAAGCCGTTGTCAGTCACGCCAAGCTCAACATCCTTCTTGGTCATCTTAGACAC
>CBFDDS010000136.1:0-2016 GCA_965603625.1 Candidatus Woesearchaeota archaeon | reverse complement strand
ATACCAACTGGTGATGCCTCCTATGATGCTAAACTTTAACACCTTCCTGGGAGCAGCCAATGGCCTCCAGGTCTTTGAGGAAGTGGTTTACAAGGTAGAAAAAGAGGACCTCTACGTAATTGGGACAGCAGAGCACCCGCTGGTGGCTCTGTACAGGAATAAGACTCTTAACAAGAAAGAGCTTCCGATTAAGATATGCGCTCTGACCCCCTGCTTTAGAAAGGAAATAGGCGGGCATGGTGTTGATACAAAAGGACTTTTCAGGATGCACCAATTCAACAAGGTGGAGCAGGTGGTATTCTGCAAACCAGAAAAATCATTTGAGATGCTGGAGGAAATGCAGAAATTGACAGAGGAGTTCTTCCAGAACCTTAAGCTTCCCTACAGGGTTGTTGAGATATGCTCAGGAGACCTGGGACCCAAATTCGCAAGGCAGTATGACATAGAGGCGTGGTTCCCAAGGCAGACCAAGTACGCAGAGATAACCTCTGCTGGTAACTGCACAGACTTCCAGGCAAGACACCTCAATATAAAGTACCAGGGAGAAGGCAAAGTTGGGTATGTTCACATCCTTAACAACACAATGGTGGCCACCTCAAGGGCAATGGTGGCAATCCTCGAGAACTGCCAGAACAAGGATGGCACTGTAAACATTCCCAGGGTTCTCTGGCCCTACATGCGTGGTGTAAAGAAGATAGGAAAAAAGAAATAATTTTTTCTAGTTCTTCCTAGTTCTTCCTAGCTCTTCCTAACCTTTCTCACTTTTTTCTCATCAACAAATTTCTCGTGCACAGGGTGGTCAGAATCAGTGTCAACCTCAAGTTCTTCAAACACACCACTTTCTTTTTTCTTTTTTTTGAACAAGTCAAACATTCCCATATCTAACAGTAGCAATAACTGGTATAAATTATTTTCCAAAAAATATTAAAACACCAGATTCAAAGATGGCTTTATGGCAGTAATACCTGGATGGGTGTATGTAATCCTTGGAATAGTAATGATTCTGGCGTCTCAGCTTATAAAGGATGCTGATGGCTCTAAGCCGATGATAATCTTTCTTTATGTGGGGATAATCTTCATAGTAATTGGTGTTGGAAAGTACATATACAACTCTGTTTTCAGGAAAGGGAAAGAAAGAAAAGGAACACCCCACAAAAACAAGCTTGAGCCAGTGGTAATTAATACAACTCAATCACAGCAACAGACTCATCATGCACGCCAGCACCCACACCACCGAACAGCTCGGCACCATCAGCAAACACATCACCAGGCACAGCACCCAGTGGACCATATGCAGGAGAAGCACGAGGTGCATAGAGCCACTCATCAGCAGACACATCAAACTCAGCATCCTACTATCATTGCCTGTCCTGTCTGCAGCACAAGGCACTACTCTTATGCTGATTACTGTATGAGATGCGGCACGAAGATAAAATAAGACAAAATAAAAAATATTAAAAAGAGGTGTAGCCTACCAGGCTTATAAAGATGGATGCACTGGAATGCATAGGTACAAGAAGGAGTATAAGAAGGTTTCTTAATGTTCCTGTTGACTGGGAGACCATTATAACCATTGTTGAAGCAGGTTCACTTGCGCCCAGCAGCGGGAATGTCCAGGACTGGAGATTCATAGTAGTTGACAAAAAAGACCTAATGAAGAAGATTTGTGAGCACAGCCTTAATCAGGAATGCATCCAGAACGCCGGCTTCCTAGTAGTGGTGTGCTCTTCTTCTGTTCAGACAGAGATGCACTATGGCTTAAGGGGGCAGAGGCTTTATGCTATCCAGAATGGTGCAGCAGCAGCTGAGAATATGCTGTTAGCAGCCCATGCCCTTGGACTGGGAGGGATCTGGGTTGGAGCCTTTGACGAGGAGAAACTAAGAGAGGTTCTTGATGTTCCAAGGGAAGCAAGACCGCAGGCAATCCTGGCTTTTGGCTATCCAGATGAGGCGCCTGACCATAAGAGACTCAAGGATTTAAACAGAATAACTTATTTCAATGCTTACGGAGCCACA
>CBFDDS010000135.1:0-2036 GCA_965603625.1 Candidatus Woesearchaeota archaeon | reverse complement strand
CAGAATACGAGATTCTTGAAAGGGCTTTGTTTGATTTTTTGCCAGACTGTCCTCCAAGAGAAGAAGGATTGGTGCAGATACTTATCAATAACAGGGTTATATATAACAGTGTGCCTGACTGCGGTGTTAAGACCAGTATTGAGGTTAGCAAAGGATTCCTTAAACCAGGAGATAACACCTTGGTCGCAACTACCAGCACAGGCTCATTCCTGATAGACCTTCCAAAGGTAACCACTTTCTTAAAAGAAACATCTCAGCCATTATTCTCTTTTCATGTTCCTAGTAATCTATATGAAGCCATGTACTATGGCCAGAATGGAGTGGTGCTCACCCTCAGGTTTGGTGATGCATCCACCCTTAAAAGAGGAGAAATTGATATTAATGGATACAAGATTTACTTTGAAACACAAGACTTTGTTTACCAAACCTTTGTAGATCCAGAATTCCTAATGACTGGTCCTAACTCTGTAAAGATATTACCTCAAGTAGACCCTATTGATGTTATTGAGTTAAGGGCAGATGTTGTTTGATATGTGTTTGGTTATTGATTATTCTTGGTAAATAAAAAAGAGGAGATTAATACTGTGAGCCCAAAAGAAGAAGACTTAGCAGACCTGCTGGAAAGAAAAGCAGAGCAGATAGAGGCAGACATTGCTGAGAGGGAGCTGAAGGAAAAAGAACAAGAAGCAAATGATGAAATAGCTCAAATTAATGCAGAAAAAAATGCTGACGCGGCTAAAAAAAAGGCTCGTCGCGAAAAAATGAAGCAGAAAGCCAAGTATGTTGGTGCTGCAGGCCTTGGTTTTATGGGAGGGCTTTTTGTTAGGAGAAGAAGAGAATCTGGGGGGTCAGGAAGGAGAAGTATTGGAGAGCGTATGCACGGGGATGCTCCTGGTGCTATGAAAGCACTTTTTTGGTGGGCAGTATTAGTTCACTTTGCTTATATTTATTTTCAATTTCAAGATATTCAGAATGCTATGTTTTATATAACAATTGTTTTGTATGGTACAGTGTTCTTGCTTTCACTTATAATTCTGGTCAGGCACTATGGTGCTAATATAGAAACTATAGGTGTTCCTTTAGGAGCAGGTTTTTTCTATGTTATTTTTCCTTTTATTGTGAGAAACATCCCTTCTGTGAATGTGTTTGCAAATGTTTCATTTCTTGCGTTTATAGAGGCCTTAATAGTGCTTGTGCCTATAATGCCTATATACATTGCTTGGAAAGGAGAACTTCCTGTTCTTAAAGTATATATTGCCGTCATGATTGGTTTGGTAGTTCTGTTCTTAGTTTTACAAGTTGCAGCCAGCACAGGTCCAGGTGATCTTGCCAGATTTGGGGGTTCCCCGCAAGTAACACATGCTGGTGAGTTTTTTGATTATATTGTTGATGCATCACGAACTTCATGGGATAAGTTTTTAAAAAACATAGGTTTGATTCCTGATATTCTGATTAATCGTACAGGCATTAATTATTATACTGGCATGGTTGATGATAATGAAAAAGAACCGGTTGGTTTATACATTGATAATGTAAGGCCGGCTGATAAATACACTTATGTAGGTTATCCTGTTCTTATTTGGGCTGATATAAGAGGCAAGAGCTTTACAGGAGAGATACGTGCAGAGCCTATTTGTTATATTGAGAAGAAAAGCTCTGGAATAGTTGATCCTCCTAGCTTTACTTTTTATGGTTTAGAGCATGATACTCTTTCATGCACCTTTAATGACTTAGAACAAGGCTCTTATTATGCAAAGGTTGGTGCTAGCTTTAATTTTGAAACATGGGCTTATGTTACTTATACCTTTGTTGACCTTAATACCAAAAGAGGTCTTGAGATTCAGGGAAAGAATGTCAATTATGAACTTGACGTTGATCCTTTTCCAAGAGCAGTTTATACCAACGGCCCTGCAATGCTTGGGATGGCTTCTCAGGTTGACCAACCAGTAGGTGTTGATATAGAACACAACACAAGGGAGCCTGTGCTAGGAGTCACTCTTGATAATGATTGGACTATCAGCGCATATTGAAGATCT
>CBFDDS010000134.1:0-2038 GCA_965603625.1 Candidatus Woesearchaeota archaeon | reverse complement strand
TCTATTAGCTTATTAGTTACGTCTCCTACTCCACGAATATTGAACTCTATGAAATCTCTCGAATAAGAACATACAGAGATCGGTGCTTCTCCAATACCTGGAATAGAAGCCTCATAGAATTCGCCTGGTTTGTAGGAGAGCCGAGTCTTCTTTTTTCCAGCCTGCTCTAATCTAAGCAGATAAGTCTTGTCTGCCTGCTTTTCTTTTTTCACAATCTTGAATGGTGTTGCACTAAATAACATCTTGTGGGTCTCCTTCTCCTCACATCTATTTTTCTCACATCTATTTGAACTATTTGAACTTATTAACCACATCTGTAAAGTCAATCAGCCTGGGACAAGCCTCAATACACCTTCCGCATCCTGTACACATATCAAGCCCGAATTTCTCTCTGAAGTACTGAAGCTTATGATAAATCCTGTGCTTAAACCTTGCAAGCCTCTCCTTTCTAAAAACATAGCTCCCAGCAACCAGGGTGAAGTTGAGGAACTGGCATGAATCCCACTCCTTAAAGCGCCTGCCCTTATTGAGGTTTACCTCCATCTTATCCTCCACATCAAAGCAGAGGCAGGTGGTGCAGTGAGCAGTACATTTGCCGCAGCTCAGGCATTTTTCATTTTCCTTCTCCCAAGTAGGATCCTCATAATAATGGGCGATATCTTTTCTATCAAGCTTTTTATCGCATTTTATGGGTGGAATTGAAAAATCATAATCCTCTAAACCCTTAACCAGGGCTTTTCCTTTTAGGCTTCCAACTTCAATGTAATACTTATCTCCTAAGTCATGAAAGAAAAGGTCATAGTACCTCTCCAAATCCATTGACTCGCAAAAGCAGTACTCACTGGGAGGAGGGTCACAGTTAATGCCTAAGAGCAGGGTATTCTCCCTGGCTAGCTTATAGTGGTCATCTTTGTATTCTTCAGACAGGAAGAGCTTATCAAGCCTTAGAAGGCCATTAAAATCGCATAGTCTAGCGCCAAAGACTATTCTCTGCCTAATCCTGGGCTTGTTCTCCTCAAAGGGCTTGTTCTTATCAGTAAGGGTAAGCCCAAACACGTCTCGTTTTGCAGGTGAAAAGAATTTCTTGAGGGGAAATAATGGCCTTCCCTCAAGACAAATGCTATCAAAATCCTTTACAGTCTCAAATCTAAGAGTGCCTCTTTTAACAGGGGCAATAAGGTCTGCGCCCTTAGAAATTTCACCTAAAAACTCGTTTAACCTCTTTTTTTCCAAAACCTTACCCATATCCAAAAGAAAAGCAAAAACAGGTATATAAAAGTTATTGTTAATAAGCTAAACGAAACCTATTTAAAGAGGTGAAATTACCGCTAATTTATAGGTGATAAACAGGGGTGATATATCATGGAACCAACTGAAGATCCACAACAATCTTCTGCTGAAAAACAGCCTGAGCAACCTGCTCAATCAACGCCACAACCAGCACAGTCAAGTGCACAACCTTCTTCTGGGCAAAAAACCAATGTCCTTGCAATACTTGGCTTAATATTTGGAATCCTGGTGCCTATCGCAGGAATAATACTATCTATAATTGCACTAATACAAATAAAAAAGAATCCTGGCCAGAAAGGGAAGGGTCTGGCAATTGCTGGATTGATTATTGGAATAATCCTATTCGTAATCCCACTCATCTTACTCATGACCGGGGTCTTAGCATACGCCGGGGTTATGAATCCTGGAGGAATGCTTCCTCCAGCATAAATTTTTAATTTTTTTTAAGAATTCTTTTTACTTCTTTAACTGCCTTATCCTTGTCATACTCCTGGGGAATGCCGATTATCCTTACTTCTTCTACCTTACCCGCTTCCTTCAATACTTTCAAGAAAAAGCTCAAATCAAAGTCATGCAATGAGAATATAACTGAAAACTCAAGGCTGTCAAGGTCATCAAACACATCTACCTTATCAATGCCCTTAGCAACGTCAAGGATTATAGAATCCTTAAGGTCGTGATTAAGCAAATCATCAGGCTTAGAGCAGTGCTCAACCCTGGCTCCTTCTAAAGCCAGGCTTTCCCCCAC
>CBFDDS010000133.1:0-2052 GCA_965603625.1 Candidatus Woesearchaeota archaeon | reverse complement strand
AACAGGCCTAACAGCCTGCAGCAGGCACAGTATTATTCCTGGTCTACCACCAAGATTTTGCAGGAGTTGCTAGGCACTCAGATTCCTAGCCAGTTATATTTCTTTAAAGACAATAATACCGATATTTATTTTATTAAGGAAGAATGGGAGGCTTTCTTAGAGCACTGCAAAAATGTGTGCTTGAATAATAAAGATTTTCTTAATAATATTACCAGCAAAGGTTTGGACATATTAAGTAATCTTGAGAAATACACCAAATCTGTTTATAACTCTGACCTAACCAAACTGTCAAAGCAAGATTTGTTAAAGACTTACAAGGCTTTTAGGCATAAGTTATGGTATGAATTCGGGGTTGCATGGATAAACGTGCTTATAGAGGGCTTGGTGTTTGAAAAACTTAACGAAGTACTTGAAAAAAAGTCTAAGAATATTGCCAAGGATAGCGATATCATCTGTTCATTAACAAGGCCAACCCATATTCAGCAGGAACAGATTGATTTATTGAAAATAGCTGTTTCTAAGGATGGTAAAGAAGAAAAACTAAAACAGCACACCAAGAAATACGCTTATCTACCTCTATATGATGTTCATATCAAGCCCTTTGGAATAGAATATTTTAGAAAAAGAATGCAAAAAGAAAAAAACCCTGCAAAGAAATTAAAGGAACTCCAGGAATCCTTTGGGCAAAACAAAGCAAGGTTTAATGAATTAATAAAAAGATTAAATTTAACAAAACAAGAATTAGACCTTGTAAATTATGTGAACGGATTTATTTTTCTAAAGGATTATCGCAGTCATTTCCGCTCAATATACAGCCTTCATTTAAAGAAATTGTTTGATGAGATAGCAAGAAGAAGTAAGCTTCCTGTTAATGACTTGTTCTTGATGACAGAGAAAGAAACAGAGGAATTGATTGAAACAGGAAAGAAACCTGACTTAACAAAAAGGAGAAAACCCTTTATCTATCTTAAATACCATGATAATGAACGGGTGTTAGAGGGAGCACAGGTAAAGGATTTTGCTAAGAAGCTGGAAAAGGAGAGTATATCAGAAGAAGTTAGAGGAATACCCGCCAGCAAGGGATTAGTCAGGGGCAGGGCAAAGATTATCAAGAACCCTGACGAGATTGTAAAGGTGAAAAAGGGAGATATACTGATAACCAGCATGACCCGGCCTGACTATGTGCCTGCAATGGAGAGGGCAGGAGCCATTGTTACTGATGAAGGCGGAGTCTTGTGCCACGCAGCTATTGTTTCGAGGGAACTGGGCAAGCCCTGTGTTATAGGCACCAAGAATGCCACTGATGTATTCAAAGATGATGAGCTAGTTGAGGTTGACGCTGACAAGGGAGTTGTCAGGAAGACTTCTAAATAAAAAGATTTATATATCCTCCAGAAAGCCCTCTCCTCATAAGGGGTGAGAATAATGGTATTCTACTATTGGATTGCAGGAGTAGTTGTTCTAATAATATTAATTAGTTTAAGAGTTGTCAAGGAGTATGAGCGTGGCATTAAGTTCACGCTTGGCAGGTTCTCTGGGGTTATGAAGCCAGGGTTAAGGATTGTTGTCCCTATATTCCAGACCTGGCAAAGGGTTGACATCAGGGTTAAGGCTGTTGATGTTCCTGACCAGGAATGCATTACAAAGGATAATATTACTGTTGGTATTAATGCAGTTATCTACTATAAGGTTGGGGAGGCTAAAAAGGCTGTTATTGAGGTTGAGCACTTTCAATGGGCTGTTAGCCAGGTAGCCCAGACAACCATGAGAAACATTGTTGGAGAGGTTGAATTAGATCAATTACTTAGTGAGAGAGATGAGATTTCTAAAAAGATACAAACCATTGTTGACAAGGCAACTGATCCTTGGGGAATAAAGGTTGATAATGTTGACTTAAAAGATATAACCCTGCCTCAGGACATGAAAAGGGTTATTGGCAAGCAGGCAGAGGCTGAAAGAGAGAAAAGAGCAGTTATTATCAAAGCAGAAGGAGAGGTTATTGCTGCTACTAACATGGCCAAGGCTGCAACAACACTCGCAACTGCACCAGGA
>CBFDDS010000132.1:0-2091 GCA_965603625.1 Candidatus Woesearchaeota archaeon | reverse complement strand
CACACCATAGGTGAATGCTTCTAGAAGATGAGCAAACTCTTTTTTCTGCTTGTCTGTGAAACCAATTAAGTCAAATATCTTTGCCTGTATGTCAGGGTTGTGTATTCTTATGCTTCCCCCTCCTACTTCAAAGCCATTGAGGACTAAATCGTGCTGGTATGACCTTGCTTCTCCAGGCTCTTTGTCCAGCAGAGGGATGTGCTCTTCTTTGGGTGCTGTGAACATGTGGTGTGAAGGACCCCAGTCTTTTCCTGCTCCATGAAAGAAGTCTTCTTCTGTCTGCTTTGTAAACAAGGGGAAGTCTACTACCCAGCAGAAAGCCAGCTCATTCTTATCCTGCTTATTCTTTCTTAGGTCTGGGCTGTCTGTCTTGTATTTTTCCATTGCTTCTGCATGGCTAAGCCTTGGGAATGGAATCTGAGTTATCTTTTTGTCTGGAAATACTTTCTTAACCATCTCTATGAAGAGATTCTCTGTTAAGTTAAGGATGTCCTCCTGCTCTACAAAACTCATCTCTAAGTCCAGCTGGTAAAACTCTCCAGGACATCTGTCTGCCCTTGCGTCTTCATCCCTGAAACAAGGGGCTATCTGAAAATACTTGTCTGCTCCTGCCACCATTAACAGCTGTTTGTACTGCTGAGGTGATTGTGGCAAGGCATAGAACTTGCCTTTATGAACCCTGGAAGGCACTAGGTAATCCCTTGCTCCTTCAGGAGTAGATTTTGTAAGAATAGGTGTTGTTATCTCTAAGAAGCCCTGCTTGTTGAGGTAGTCTCTTATGAACTGTATGGCCTTGTGCCGAAGAGTAAGGTTCTTAATCATTTTTGGCCTTCTAAGGTCAAGATATCTGTACTGCAGCCTGATATCCTCTTTTGATGCAACCCCTTCATCAAGCTCTAAGGGCAGGGGAGCTGCCCGGGTCATCACATTTATCTCGCTGGCAGCCACCTCTATCTCGCCTGTGGCTAGCTCTTTCTTCACCTGGTTTGCAGGCCTCTTTTTTACCTCTCCTTTCACCTGGAGTACGCTCTCTCTCCTAATCTCTCCAAGCTCTTTTGTAAGCTCAGGATTAACAAAAACCTGGGTTTTTCCATATCTATCTCTAAGCATGATAAAGCTTAGCTTGCCCTGTATCCGGTGGGTGTCTACCCAGCCGCATAAGGTCACTTTCTTTCCAGCATCTTTTCCTTTTAGCTCTCCGCATGTATGAGTCCTTAACATTTTAACATCCTCTTATTCACATCCTTTTACATCATTCACATCAATATCTTTACTTCACACCCAGCCTTCTCCTTAAAATCCTCTGCGTCACTGGCCGTGCCTACCAGCACTCCGTAATGCATGGGTATTGCTATTTTGCAGCTCTTGAACATCTTGGTTGCCTGGGCTGCTTCTTCTGCATTCATGGTATAAGTCCCTCCTACAGGAAGCAAGGCAATATCTGTTTCTATCTCTTTCATTTCTGGTATCAGTCCTGTGTCTCCTGCATGATAGACCCTTACGCCGTCCATCTCAACAATAAAGCCCACCCAGTTATTTTCCTTTGGATGGAACTCCTTGTCAGGATTGTAAGCAGGAACTGCTGTTATGCTTATATTCTCGCCGTTAATCTTTATTGTCTTGCCCGGCTCTGTAACCGTTATCCCCTTTACTTTCAGATTGCTTAGCTTACTCTGTGCATCAGCCACTGTGATTATGATGGTGTTCTCATTGCTTATCTTTTCAATATCCTTAGGACTGCAGTGGTCATAGTGCGAATGGGTTACTAACACAATATCTGCTTTTTCAGGTGCTGGTCCTTCTGTCAATTCAAAGGGGTCTATATAAATGATTTTCCTGTCCTTAATCTTTACTGAGGCATGCCTTAGTAATTCTATATCTAAACCAAGGATTTTCATGGTATCACCCTCTTTGTCATGCTGAAAATCTTCTGTCTTATTTAAAGTTAATGCTGTTTTCCCCTCCTCTTCAAGAGTACAGCTACTTACGAATATTAAGAAGATACCAAGAAAAATACCAAGAATCAGGACAAGACCCGTCCTTTTTCTATTTACAGCCATTTTTAAGCTAGGGGAGGCTTCTTTCTAATAA
>CBFDDS010000131.1:0-2094 GCA_965603625.1 Candidatus Woesearchaeota archaeon | reverse complement strand
CTAAAAGACTGCCCAAGAAAGCACTTCTCAAATTAGAGGGCAAGACCATGATTGAGCACATGATTGAGAGAATTAAGCGTGCAAAAAATCCTGACATGGTTATCATGTGCACATCCACTAACCCCCAGGATGACGAGCTCATTTCTATAGCACAGAAAACAGGAATAAAATATTTCAGGGGAAGCGAAGATGATGTTATTGAAAGGCTGTACTCTGCTGCAAAAGAGAACAAGGTTGATTTCCTTGTAGTATGCATGGGCGACAATCCATTGACAGACCCTGTTTATATTGATAAGATCATTGACAAATTCAAGGATACTGATGCTGACTATATCACTTGTCTTGACTTGTTATGGGGAACATTTTCATACGGCCTAAAGACCAGTGCTATGAAAAAGGTTGTTGAGATGAAGAAGGAGAGTGATACAGAGGTATGGGGCCAGTATTTTGCCAAATCAAATCTATTCAAGACAGAAAAGATAGATGTTGAGAAGGAGCTTGTAGACCCATCCATCCGCTTAACAGTTGATACTCCTAAAGATTTTGAGCTTATGAAGAAGATTTATCAGGCTTTGTATCCAAAGAACAAGGCATTCACCCTTAAGGAGGTTGTTAAATTCCTGAATGAACACCCAGAAATAAAAAAGATTAACAAAGATGTTAAGCAAGAAGTTCCAAAACAGATTGATTCAAAGGCCCTGGTTGATGCTTCAAAAGAAACCCACATCACTGCTGGAACCATAAAGGATTACTTTAATCAGATGAATGCAGAGAAAAATTTGTCCTATGTATTTAAAGACAAGCCCAAGATTCTTTTCATCAATCTTCCACCAGGCTTTAAAGGAGAGGAAGAAGTGCATGAAGATGATGATGATTTATACATTGTTATTGAGGGCAGTGCTGAAGTTGTCACAGATGGAAGAACCCTGACAATAAAAAAAGGAGACTTGCTGCACATACCTGCCAAACAGGTTCATAAGCTTAGCTACACTAAAAATGGAGTTAAGTATATTGTTGTGAAAATAGCGAGGAAATAAAATGAAGGCTATTAAAGAAATAAAAGTCGGCAATAAACTCATAGGCTATAACCAGCCCTGCTTTATTATTGGAGAAGCAGGAGTTAATCACAACGGCAGGCTTGACTTAGCAAAAAAGCTGGTTGATGCTGCTGCAAAAGCAGGTGTTGATGCTGTCAAGTTCCAGTTCTTTAAATCAGAAAAAGTTGTCACAGAAAAGGCTGAGATGGCAGAGTACCAGAAAGAGAACCTGCAATCAAATGAGTCTCAGGTTGAGATGTTGAAAAAACTAGAGCTAAATGAAGAGAACCATAAGATTCTAAAGGATTATGCTGGGAAAAAAGGTTTAATATTCCTTTCAACCCCTCATTCAGGTAATGAAGCTGTTGATGCATTGGAAAAAATGGATATGGCAGCCTATAAGCTTGGTTCAGGAGACTTGACCAACAAGCCTTTCTTAGAGCACGTCGCTAAAACCAACAAACCAATCTTCCTTTCAACAGGCATGGCAACTATGGAAGAGGCCAAAAAGGCAATTTCCTGGATAAGAAATGCGGGTAATGATAAAGTAATCGTTCTTCACTGCACATCCAATTACCCCTGTCCTTATGATGAGGTTAACATGAATGCCATGAAGACCATGATGCAGGAACTTGACTGCCTTGTAGGTTATTCTGATCATACTATGGGAACAGAGATTCCTGTCCTTGCAAGAGCAATGGGTGCTTGTCTTGTTGAAAAGCATTTTACTTTAGATAAAAGCATGGAAGGACCTGACCATGTAGCTTCTGCTGATCCTAAGGAATTAGAATTCATTGTCAACTCTATAAGAAACATTGAAAAGGCCTTTGGATGGCAAGAGAAAAAGCCTAATAAGAGTGAGATTGAAATAATGAAGGGCTTAAGAAAAAGCATTGTTTCAGAAAGGGATATAAAAAAAGGAAAAAGAATAGAGCCAACAGACCTTTTTATTAAAAGGCCGGGAACTGGCATCCAGCCAGAAGAGTATGACCAGGTTATTGGTAAAAAATCAAAGGTTGATATAAAAAAAGACACGCTTATAAAATATTCTGATTTG
>CBFDDS010000130.1:0-2114 GCA_965603625.1 Candidatus Woesearchaeota archaeon | reverse complement strand
CCTCATTAATATCAACCACCAGGATGGCTATGTCTGCAAGGCTTCCCCCTCTCTTTCTAAGGCTGGTAAAGGCTGCGTGCCCTGGTGTGTCTATGAATAACAGCCCGGGAATAGTCAGTTTCATCTTGAGCTGGTCCAGGAGAGAGCCGCACCTCTCCCTAATAACCTTGAGCGGGATAATGCTTGCTCCTATTGCCTGGGTTATAGCCCCTGCTTCTTTTGAGACAATATTTGACTTTCTAATTGAATCTAGGATAGAGCTCTTGCCATGGTCCACGTGCCCGAGCACTGACACAATTGGACTCCTAATGCTTTTTTCTTCAGGCATAAGAGCAAGGTATAACTAAGGGTTTTAAAAAGTTTTATATATCTCAATAAACTCAACTATTTGAGATGAGAGGAAGATATTTTACTGTTTTCATAAGTATATTAATATTACTTTTAATTTTCTTGTCAGCTGGCTGCACTTCTACAAAAATAGGGCCTGTTGAGTACAAGCATGTTTGCGGTGATGGCGTGTGCACTGCTGAGGAAGTCAAGAGATGCAATATTGACTGTGAGCTGGGCATAGAGGCTGAGCCAACAGTAACCACAACAGAGGATGTTATTGCTGAGCTTAGGAACAGGCAGAGGAATTACACGCCAGAGGAAAGGCTTGAGCAGGAGAATCCTGTTGTCCAGAATGACGAGAAACTCATGACAGAATCATTCACAACCTATGTGCCAGAAACTGGCTTTAGAGTTGCAGACAGATATAATCTCCTGAGTATCGGGGAAAACATCACCGACATCCTTTTTATCCTGGACAAGTTCCACCTAAGAGAGGTTCTTAAGAGCGGCAGGCTGAGCATGAACACAGAGGCCTTTGGCCCAAGAGCAGCCCTCTCTGAGCAGTTCTTAAGGTTTGGAGCAGGCAGAGTGGTGTTTGACTATGAGAGGGATGCAGATGTTATCAGCACCTATCTCTTGTTTGAAGAAGAAGAGCCAATCATTGATTATCTACTACAGTTGCATGGAGGTATTTTCAAGTTCTTTGAGGGGCATCCAATCAGCTTCTTAGGCCATGAATATATCATAACAGAAGTGAGCGCTGATTCCATGCTGCTGGTGGGTGTGACCATACCTGATACTCTCTTATTCAGGGACGGGCATGGCGTGTGGATTAATGATAAGGTGATATCTAATGAGGTGCTTAATGTTACTTTTGAAGAGGAATCCCTGAGAGTAATCCTGGGTGCACAGGATGAGGTGAGGATTCTGCCAGGAACCAGCCTCACAGAGTATCTCAAAGAGCCAGAGGTGATGCTCACCAACAGGCTTGATGTTGCTTATGAAGGCTTGACATATGCTCCTATGTTTGACATAGTCTTTAATAGAAAAAGCAATGGATACAAACTAAGCTTTACAACCAACAAGAACATGTCATACAATGTTCCTATTGTAAATTTTAATCCCTTTAAGACAGGAGATGACAAGCACAGCTTTGTTGCCCAGGAGGGTGACAGCAAATCTGATTATTTCATAAAGGAAGAGGACTACTTTGTTGTCACCAATAACAGAGACTCTAATGGCCTTACAAACATTATAAGACTGAAAAGCGTGAAAGAGGACAGCCATGTGATAGTGCTTGAAGACCCTGCCCTTGAGAAGTTCTTGGTATACTTCAAGGGCACTCTTGGAGTGAATGCAAGCGCTGAGCTCATAATTGATAATGTCCTGCACAAGATATATGTTGGTGAGAATGACACAATAAGCGTTGACCTTGACGGCAATGGAAAAATTAACAATGATATTGTACCAATCGTGACTGCTGGCAGTGGCATCATAGAACTTGAAGAAGTTGCTGGCGATGCTGTTATCTTCCAACTAATTACTCCGAAAGAGATGAGAGAGAACAGCAATGATGACCTGGTGATAAGCATTACTATAAGAGAGGATGGCTTGACTGTTGACAGCAATGACCTGAAGATGATAAGAGAGAATAAGCTGGATGCCCTGATAGGCATGACTGACTATGGTACCTTGCTCATTCTAGAAGAATACTCTGACTCAACAGAGCAGGTTGGAGAAGACCTCATAATAAAGTACCCTCTTTTCCAGAGGTTTGCAGATGT
>CBFDDS010000129.1:0-2131 GCA_965603625.1 Candidatus Woesearchaeota archaeon | reverse complement strand
ACCATTTCAATAGTAACATGAGCCCCACCATCAAAGTAGTTTCCTTCAATTAAATTATAATAACAATCTCCGAATAAAAAGTAAATACCATCATCTGGCTGACAACTCATATTAACAAACATATTATTGATTATCTTATTATATTCCACTGCTCCACGATTATTTGTGTCATCACTACCTAACCATATTCCTGCCCAAGGAGAGCCTCCAACTTTGCTCCCATCAAAATAACAGTTTTGGATAATATTATGCGATGTTGTAGCGCCAGGGCTGGCTCTTAAATCAACCCAGAACTTCATGCTTCCTGTTCTTATGCCGTCAACCTTTATATAGCTCTTATCTCTCAGATAGATTCCATAACCTCCAGGAATAGGACCAATAATAGCCTCTTCATTATTGTATCTCTTGTAAGTAATGTAATTGCCTGGTGTTCCTGAATTAGCAGGATTAATATTCTGCCCATGGGTTCCTTCTCTTATGTAGACAATGTCACCTGGCTGAAGGTCGGAATTTGCTTTGCCAACAGTGCACCAAGGCTGTGCAAGAGTTCCTGGGTTAGAATCAGAGGAGAGTCCGCCCAGAGAGTCCACATCAACGTAATAATCCTGCGCATACACAGATACAGGTAAGAATATAGATACCAATACTAAAACCACCATACTTTTCCTCATAACCCTTATTCTCGGTTTTTTCCATATATATAATTTCTCATAATTAACAACAAAAGAAGTAAATAAGCAAATGCGGGCGCACAGAAATCAGCAAAACTGATTTCTGGGTCCGCATTACTGCGTAATGCGGGCGGCAGGATTCGAACCTGCGTAGACACTAAGCCAACAGATGACTTATCGCGAGTATTTCATCGATCCTTTTTCCGAACCTCATCACTCAAGTGATCTTGAGTCTGTCCCGTCTAGCCACCCATAAGGGTTTTGGCCACTCCGGCACGCCCGCATCAAAAGGATAGAAATCTGAATAGTTTATAAGTGTTTTTCTTTAAACATAAATAGAAATCAAAGGTTTGCAAGCTTTCTCTCAACATCATTGAGAGCGCGGGTTAGTTTATCAACCTCAGAAACAGGCCCTTGAGGCCTGGGTGGGAGTCTAAGTTTTGGTTTTGGCTGGGGTGCTGGCTGAGGCTTCTCAACCCTTTCTTTCCTAACCCTCTCTCTAGGCAACACCAACCTAGGCTCTGGCCTCCGGACAGTAGCATCAGGGAACTTCTTTATTATTTCGTCTCTGCTATGCTTAGGCATGAGGTCATAAAGATTCTGTACAAGCACTTTCAGCTCTTTTACCTCATTCCTAATCAATTCCACCAGCTCTATCTTGGTCTCTCTAAGGTGGTTTAGGCTGTAGCTCTGCTTTAGCACTCCCAGAGTGAGCTTGGAGGCTAATAAAAGGTTCTTCCTGAAAATCGCAGGATTATCTATACGCACAAAAAATTCTTGTTGTTCCTCTTTTTTATCAGCCATTCTTTTACTACCCTGACAATTCCTCTTTTAATGATTCTATCTTATGGGTAATCTCATCCATATTCTTCTCCCAATTCATCAGCTCTTCTTCTTCCCTGCCTCTCAACCCCTCCAGCTCTGAGAGCAGTTTTTTAACATTGAGCACTTTTTTATTGATAACCTCAACTACATTTAGTATTTCTTTGTACTTGTCAATCTTGACAAACACAGGGTTTGATTCGCCTATCATTATATTCACCTCTGAACATTAATATCTATCTATTATATTCCTCCAAAGAGTTTACTATCTATAAGCATTAATTTTTCCTGAATTAAATTAAGTTCTTTTGAAATAGCAGTGTACTTGTCATCCCTTGATTTTGTTGCTGTTACCTGCTTTGTTATCGTTCCCTGTATGTTGTTGGTCACATCCTTTATGTCATCATAGATTTCTTTTGCACTCAGGTATAAACCAATATCAACAAACTTCTCCTCTGGAATATTCCGTGGCATCTCTGGCTTTGGATAAGATATTTCCACTGGCGGTCTGGGCGGTCTGAACGCCTCCTTCTTAGGCTCCTCCCTCACAGGCTTCGCAGACTCCACAAGTCCCATAGGCTCTTTTTTCATAGGCTCCTTTTTCGCTGGCATAGGAGCTCTTATCCTTTCAAGTTCTC
>CBFDDS010000128.1:0-2139 GCA_965603625.1 Candidatus Woesearchaeota archaeon | reverse complement strand
TATCCTCTATGGGAATAAGAGTGGATGCAACCTCTCTTGCAAAGCAACTTGACTTAATGGGCTTATCAGAGAGAAGAGAGTTTGAATTCCATAAATTAATCCTTGAAGACAAAATGCCCTTATCCACAGGAGGAGGAATCGGGCAATCAAGGCTGTGTATGGTATTACTTCAAAAAGCTCATATTGGTGAAGTACAGTCAAGTGTGTGGCCGCCAGAGGTTGAAGAAGAGTTTGAGAAAAGAAGCGTTCCGCTACTATAAACCAATTATTTTTTCATTTCTTTAATCTTATCAACCACAGCCTTGTGCAGCTTTCCATTTGTTACAATAAAGGAATTCTCCCAGAAAGGCTTGTCCTGCTTGTAGTTAAGGGGATTGCCGTAAGGGTCAGATATCCTGCCGCCAGCCTCCTCAAGAATAACCTGTGCTCCGCAGGTATCCCACTTACAGGCTTTATTGGATGGAGGAATAAATATATCTGCTTCTCCTTTGGCAACCATGCAAATCCTGAGAACACTGCTTCCCTCAAGCACCCTCTTCTTAAAAGGAAGAGAATCAGATGCTTCTTCTAAGAATTTAAGCTTTCTAGCAGAATTAGACTCAACAAGAACAGAATCAGAGACAAGCTTAACCTCACTCACCTTAATCTTTTCAGTCTTCCCTCCTTTTCTGATAAAAGCCCCTTTTCCCTTCTCTGCAAAATAAACAACCTCTCTGACAGGGGCATAAACTACGCCCAGGAAAGGAATACCATGTATGCATAACCCAATAGACACGCCAAAGCCATCCTCTTTGTTAATAAAGCGCTGGGTGCCGTCCAAGGGGTCAACAATCCACACTCTCTTGGAATAATCAATATTGCCCTCTGCACTCTCCTCTGCCAGCACTTGTTCACCAGGAAACTCTTTTTTTAATCTTTCAAGAATATATTCCTGGGATTCAAGGTCAGCAGCAGTAACAGGGTCTTTCTTCTCCTTGTCCTTGAAATCAATCTTAAAATCCCCTTTATGATACTTCATAAGAATCCTGCCAGCGCCAACAGCAATATCAATAACTTTCTCTATCATAGAAAATAGAGAAGAATAAGTCTTTAAAAGAGTTTTGACAAAAAATTAGAATTCTCTCTTAAACTCCTTCCAGAACTCCTTAACAGATAAGTGCTGTGATAGTATATATGTAAGGAATCTTATTATGATGAACAAGAAGAGAATTGCAATAAACAAGTAGAGCAGGTCCATAAGGCTTCTCTCGAACAAGAAGAAAGAGGCGCTTGCACTAATTGCAGGGGGGTGAAAGCTGTTAACAAGAAAAATAATAATAGAGGTCAGGAATACTGCTAAGAAGAGGTTAAGAGCTAAGGGCAGAGCTATTCTCAAGTTAATAAAGTACAATGCCAGAGATATAACTATTGCTATAACATAAGAGACAATAGCAGTGTGCAGCTTGGTAAGGTGATGAGAGTGCACATTAGCCAAGATAGTAGCAGAAGCACCCACACTGGCAAACAATACAATGTTAGACACTGTGAACTCAAAGATTAAGGCTATGATAGCAACAGCAATACCAGCTATCAAGGAGGGAACAAAGTGCTTATGCCATAATAGTCTTTCTCTTCTTAATAACTTGGCAAAATTCATTCTTGCTCTTTTTTATTTCTTTTTCATGGTCTTGAACCACATGGCAAGAGTCAAGATTAAACCAACAATAAACACAACCCATACCAGCCAAAAAATACTTGCCCAGAAATTTGTAAAATAAACACCTAACAAAATACCCATGGCAAGCATTGTTGATTTCAACAAACTAAACTGCCAGCCTTTCCAAGAATATTCCTTTGCCCAAAGGTTCATATTACCACCCCATTTATTATTCTATTTTTCCTTAACAGCTTTTTAAGATTCATTCTAGGCACTTATTTCTTCTTCATGGACTTAAGCCAGATAGCCAGAGTCCACACAGAGAACACAATAGCTACTACCCACACAAGCCAGAGGATGCTGAACCAGAAGCCGGCAAAATAGGCTCCCAGAAGAATACCAATGGCAAAGCATGCGAGCTTTAGGACACTAAACTGCCAGTTCGCCCAAGTCACTTTCTTCTTGCATATGAACATATTATCACCTCAGATAGGTTTTTGTTT
>CBFDDS010000127.1:0-2144 GCA_965603625.1 Candidatus Woesearchaeota archaeon | reverse complement strand
AGGATGGGTCACCTTCCTAGGGGTAAGCTTTCCTTTTGAAGAATTATTCTTTTGGTGTATTTTGTTCGCAATGGCTATACTATCTTATTACGAATTCTTTGAAGACGACGAGAAATAAAATTCATATCCTCTGAAAAACCCCTAGCCCGTGCCAGCAGGGCTTCTTTTCCCAGCTGCATATATCCATACAGCACCCTAGGTGAACATTGCCACCATGATGCCTGCACATAACTACAGAATCAGTCTCACCTGTGAAATCAACACCGCATATACGGCATTTGGTCATTTTACCCCCCCACCAGCTTTTGATTAAAAGGGAGTCAGGAGAGCGGTTCTGCCTTTTCTTGCACCAAACCAAGCTTGCAACGGTGATTACAGACTTGTATTAGAACGATGAAAAAACATTTTCGCTCTCCCACCCTCCAGACACAGTTAGTATGTTGTTGTATTTAAAGTTTTTTATATTTTTCATTATAATCCATAGCAGAAACATTTAAATAAAATAATCAAGTCTCTTGGAAGATTAAGGGGTGAGCGAATGACTAGAGTCAGGAATTTGAAGCACATGGCTGACAAGTTAAGGATTCATTCTATTAAGTCAACCACTGCTGCAGGCTCTGGGCACCCTACGAGCTGCTTGTCCTGCGCTGAAATCATGAGCGCATTATTCTTTTCTGAGCTTAAGGAAGAGGATGAGTTTATTCTCTCAAAGGGCCATGCTGCCCCGATTCTCTGGGCTGCTTATGCAGAGGCAGGCATTATCCCTGTTGAGGACCTCATGAAGCTGAGGAAGGTTTACAGTGCTCTTGAAGGGCACCCTACCTTTCGCATGTCCATGGTGAAGTTTGCTTCTGGCAGCCTTGGACAAGGCCTCTCTGCAGGTGTTGGCATGGCTATTGCCAAAAAGATGGATAAGAGCAAGGGAAGGGTTTATGTCTTGCTTGGTGACGGCGAGATAGCTGAGGGTGCTGTGTGGGAGGCTGCTAACAGCGCAGCAGTTTACAGGCTTAACAACCTGTGCGCTATTATTGATGTTAACCGCCTTGGGCAGTCCCAGCCCACTATGCATGCCCATAATCTTAAGAAGTACAAGAAGAAGTTCGAGGCCTTTGGCTGGAACACAGTTGTTATCGATGGAAATAGGATTAGGCACGTGCTCTCTGCGCTCAGGATTGCCAGGAGGAGCAGGAAGCCCTGCGCTGTTATTGCCAGGACTTTCAAGGGCAAGGGAGTCTCCTTCCTGCAAGACAAAGATGGGTGGCATGGAAAGGCTCTCAATCAGGAGGAGATGGAGAAGGCCTTGAAAGAGATAAAAGAGGTCCATGACCTAAAGTTGAAGTCTAAGGTCAAGGAGAAAAAGCTCAGTTATGACATCCTTGACTTTGAAACCAATGTATATGATTCTAATGAAAAAATATCTACAAGAGCTGCCTTTGGCAGGGCTCTGGTAAATCTTGGAAAAAAGAATCATAAAGTGGTTGTGCTTGACGGTGATGTTAAGAACTCCACCATGACCCAGGACTTCTTCAAGGAGTTCCCTGACAGGAGTTTTGAGTTCTTTATTGCTGAGCAGAACATGGTTGGAGCAGGCGCCGGTCTGTCTGCCATGAACTTCGTGCCTTTTACAGCAACCTTTGGCGCCTTCTTCACAAGGGCTTATGATTTCATAAGGATGGCCCAGTACTCTAATGCCAACATCAAGTTTGTGGGCTCGCACGCAGGCGTGAGCATTGGCGAGGACGGCCCCTCCCAGATGGGCCTGGAGGACTTGTCAATGTTCCTGACCATGCCTTATTCTGTTGTGCTCTACCCATGCGACGCTATTTCCACTGAGAAGCTGGTGAGGGAGATGGCCAAGCATGAGGGCATCTCCTACCTGAGGACCACCAGGGAGAAGACTCCTGTGATTTATGATAATGAAGATGAATTTGTTATCGGCGACCTAAGGGTTCTGAAGAAGAGTGATAATGACCAGGCCCTTGTTATCGGCGCAGGGATTACTGTGCATGAAGCCCTCAAGGCTTATGAAGAGTTAAAGAAGAACAATATTAACATCAGGGTGATTGACCTCTACTCTGTCAAGCCCCTGGATGAGGAATCTCTTATCAATAATGCAAAGGAGTGCAAGAACAAGGTGGTGGTTG
>CBFDDS010000126.1:0-2160 GCA_965603625.1 Candidatus Woesearchaeota archaeon | reverse complement strand
AGGATTGCAAAGGTTCCTTTTACTTCTCCAAAAAAATCAAGTATTGCTTTTTCAATGCTTCTTCCTTTTAGCTTGTCCTCAAAGTAGTGGGCAACAACCTCTGAGTCTGTTTGTGAAACAAACTTATGCCCCTTCTTCTTTAGTTCTTCTTTTATCTCCTCGAAATTCTCAATTATTCCATTGTGAACAATGACTATGCTCTCATCCGAGGAAATGTGGGGGTGGGCATTAACCTCTGTAACTCCACCATGAGTAGCCCATCTGGTGTGAGCAATTCCTACCCTACTCTTGCTGTCGCCGGCAACAACTATCTCGCCAACATACTTCTCTAAATCCTTAGAATCATAAAAGCCATAGGAATCATAGCCCCTATACTCCAATCTTTTAAGTCTTTCAAGCAGAAACCTTGAGTAAAAGTCTTTCTTAGACGCTATGCCTATTATCCCACACATTATTTCATCTCATCCAGTATTTTTTGAACCTCATAGAGGTCTTTAACATAGTGGTCTGCTTTTCCCTTAAGAAAGGGTCTCCTGAATATTTGTACAGTGACCATGCCCAATTTATTACTGGCTGCTATCTCTGCCTCTGCATTGTCACCGATAACCATTACTTCTTCCGGCTTCACCTTATACTTCTCCAACAGCTCTCTGAATATCTTGTCCCTGCTCTCACCACTGCCAATTGGGTCAATAATTATCTCATCAAACAAAGGGGCTATGCCCAGAATTCTTATTTTCTCATTCTGAACCTTTTCTGTACCTGAAGTAACCAGCACTTTTTTCTGTGTAAAATCTTTTATTAACCCAACATCATCAAAGGGAGTGATTTCACTCAAATCCATTTCTTTATAAGTTGATTTGCCTATCTCTTTCAGCTCATCAGAGAGTTTTAACTGGTTCGCAACAGTCCTAAAGCCTGTTGTTATGTACTTCTCTCTCATAATCTTCTCCTGCTCGTCTGTTAAGCCGTGCTCTTTCATCTTCTTAATCATGCTGTCAAGAACCTTGATTCCCAGCTGTCCATATGTATCAAAGAGGGTGTTATCCATGTCAAAGATTATGAGCTTAGTCATCTTAAAGCCCCATAATAGTCTTTGCAAGCTTTTCAGGATTGTGTCTTGCTAAATGTATGTTGTCAAGAAGATCTGTTTTTATAACTTTATACTTCTTATTACTTTTGATATCAGGCTCTACAAACTCTGCCCTTTCTTTCCCATATTTGTCAAGAAGATGCTTAGAAGGCTTTTTGTTATTACAAATAACAAAATCAAGAACTCCTTCCCCTAAATATTTCTCAATCTCTTTAACAAAATCAGAAGCCTTGAAATCAGTTGTTTCACCGAAACGAGTCATTATGTTACACACATATATCTTCTTGGCCTTTGACTTCTTAATCGCATTCTTTATACCAGTTACAAGGAAATTTGGAAGAATGCTTGCATACAATGAGCCAGGGCCCATTATTATCTTATCAGCAACCATTATGTTCTTAACAGCGTCTGAGTTTGCCTTTGGTTTAGGTATGATAAAAAGTTTTTTTATCCTCAGCCGTGGGCTATGCTTTGGATTATAGATATTCTCTTCTCCAACGATTACCTGGTCATTCTCAAGAATAGATCCTATCTGGCAGTTGGTAGTTGTGACAGGCACAACCCTTCCTTGTATGTTAAGGATTTTTGCAGCCTCTTTAATAGCCTTATCCTCATTACCAGTGATGTCTGTAAGAGCAGTAAGAAACAGGTTGCCCAGGCTATGCCCATTAAGTCCCTTGCCTTTTTTAAACCTATATTCAAACAATTCCCTAAGAACATGAGAATCAGGACTAAGAGCAACAAGACACTGTCTTACATCTCCTCAATCCCATCCAATCCGTTCTTTCGTCCTGACCATTCTTCTTGACCCCACACACCCATTCACGCTTCCACACCCTGCTACACGCACAATCACTCCTCACCTTCAATGCCGCTACCGCCACCACGCACCCGATCCGCCTTCAACATCTTCACTTCCAGAGATCACCGACGACCGGGCCCTCCGCGACCGTGTCAGCGAACAGGGGGCCCAGGTTCGGACCCTCAAGGAGTGGCAGTCCCGAAGACCACGCAAGCCGCGCCGCGAGCCGCGGCAGGCCCACCCCCAGCCCTGAAATCCCGGAATT
>CBFDDS010000125.1:0-2183 GCA_965603625.1 Candidatus Woesearchaeota archaeon | reverse complement strand
TAACTCAATATCCTCTATTTTTCTGAATAGTTTTTCAATCCCGGATGGCGGCTTTGCATATCTGAAAACAGGGACATAGGCTGGATTCTTCAGGAATTTCTTTCTCTCGGAAATAGCATTAAGAGGGTTCATACCCATGAAAGGGATTTTCTTGTCAATCTTCAAGAGAAAATCCTCGAATAAAGCAAGCTCCTTATCCATCATTATAGCTAAGAAATAAAAAAGCAAGTATTTAAAGATAGCGATAGATGGAGATAGCGGGGGAAGGATTTGAACCTTCGACCTCCGGGTTTCACAACAGAGTTATGAGCCCGACGGGCACTCCTGGCTGCCCCACCCCGCTATGTGAATAGGATTGTTATTCTGAATAAATGGTTTCTATATAAAAGTTACGCCCCGAGTGGGATTTGAACCCACGCGCCCAAAGGGCCTGGATTAGCAGTCCAGTGCAATACCAGACTATGCGATCGGGGCATTGGACCTTGGATTAGTGAATATTTTATGGATAATATGGGTTTTTAAAAATTTTTGCTTATTAGATAGGAGATGATAGAAAATGTTAAAAATCACTGCGCCAAATAAGGGTTTTATGTTAAGAAAACTAATTTTTTTGATTATTCTGCTCCTATTCTTACCTGGAATGGTTTTTGCCCAGCCCAATGGTGAATTATTTGATTATCATGCCCTTGATTTAGAGCTTTCAATAACCAATGATTTTGATGTTGCTCCTACTTCAAGTAAATATTATATTGACTATGTGTCTGCTGAGCTCTCATGGTATCCGAGAGAGGATTACAGGCAGGAGGTTGATTATATAACAACAGACCCGGGGGCAGATTTTGACGAGGAAATCGGCTTTTTGTTTGAATGGAAGCAGCCCTCCAGAACAAGCTTTAGCATTGAGCAGGAGTCAGAGATAAAGGCCAAGAACGAATTTCTGAGGGTGAGCAAGAAAATTGATTTTCCCATCAAAGACCTTGACCCTGCTTATTCTATATACCTCGAACCCCGGGAGATTATTGATATTAATGATGATATAAGGCAGATAGCATCAGAGATTGTGCAGGGTGAAGACGACCTTTACAGGGCAGTGTTCAAGCTTGCTGACTGGGTTGAGAATAATGTTGAGTATGACTTGTCAACCCTTACAGTAGAGGCTGCTCAGAAATCAAGCTGGGTGCTGAAGAACAAGAAGGGTGTGTGTGATGAGATAACCAACCTCTTCATCTCGACGTGCAGAAGCCTTGGCATACCCGCCAGGTTTGTTACAGGCGTATCCTACTCCAATATTAACCTGCAGAACGACGGATGGGGTCCTCACGGCTGGGCAGAGGTTTATTTTCCAAACCTTGACTGGGTCCCTGTTGATGTGACTTACAAGGAGGTTGGATACCTGGATGCTACCCATATAAAACTTAAGACAGGCTTTGATACAAAAGAGACAAGCATCAACTATGCTACTCGAGGAACCAACACCGAGATAAACCCAGGAAAACTTGAATATGATATCGCTGTTACAGACGAGGACTACAAGCTGAAACCCCTAGTAGAGCTGGAAGCAGAAGCAGCAGAGGAGAAAGCAGGCTTCGGCTCATACAACCTCTTAATCCTTAGTGTGAAGAACCAGCACTCATACTATGTCACCTCAAGGCTTTCGCTTGCAAATGTAAAAGAATTGCAGATGCTTGACAACAACTTTAAGTCAATAATCTTAGCTCCCAGAGAAGAGAAAAAGCTTTACTGGATGATAAGAGTGAGCCCTAATCTCAAGAAGGGATATATCTATGAGTTCCCATTAAAAGTAATCGGGGACAGAGGAGAAGAGGTGGACATCAGCTTCAAGTCAGCAAAGGATTTCACGGTTTACTCAGAGGAGTACATAGGGCTCTTCATGATTACAGAGCAGCCAGAGGAAAAGCTTTACTCAAAGAATATCCTGGTAACCTGCTCCCAGGACAAAAAAGAGATATATCTGGACGAGTCTGTGAATATTAGCTGTGTTCTTGATAACAAGGGGGACCAGGCCCTTAGATCACTAAGAATTTGCCTTGATGATGAGTGCTCAACCACCAGGGTGCCTGGCAAGGAGGCTGTAAGGTTTGACTACACCAAGGAGTTTGATACTCTTGGTGTAAAGACCCTTGTCTTCAAGGCGCAGAATGAGCTCGTAGAAAAATCCTATT
>CBFDDS010000124.1:0-2186 GCA_965603625.1 Candidatus Woesearchaeota archaeon | reverse complement strand
GTAGAAGAAACTCCAGACAATGGCGGAAACGGCAACGAGACCAACGGCAACCAAACCAATGGTAACCAGACCAATGGCAACCAGACAGGAAACCAGACAGGAGAGTAAGAGGTGAGGTGAAAGATGAACAAAGGATTAACAGCAATAATCCTGGTGGCCCTGCTAGTGCTTTTTTTAGTCGGGTGCAAGGCACCTGAGGAAGCACCTGAGGATGAAACAGGGGCTGCAGAGGAAGGCACCCTCACTGGAGACATCACAGAAGTCGACAACCTTGACTCAGAGATAAACGAGGAAGAACTCGAAGATATAGACAGCTCTCTTGACGAGATAACCTGGTGAGAAATTTTTTCTTTTTTTTCTTTTTTATTTTTCTTTTAATTATATCTGTCAACTGTATCAGCAATTCTTTCTCTAAATTCACTTCTGGTGTTACGCGGGCTTGGGAGCCCTCTTAATATGTGGCGTTTTTTTAAATAAACATCATGTCCTATCTTGAGCCCCTCGTGGAAGGTATCAACACATACGCTATCATCATCTGCTTTTGATTTTAATCCTTGATACTTGCTTATCTGGTGTGTTTTCTGTACTGTGTCACGTGCAATTTTCCTGTAAAGGGTTAGGAAGGTGGCAAAGTGCACAGGGTCAAGTATTTTACTACATCCAATGGCTTCAAGCTCCCTGAATATGCTTTTTGAAATGTCAATGCCCATCTTAAATAATCCTTTCTTTGGATTATCAGGGCTTAGTTTTTGATGTTTATGGTCATATATTTCTTCATCCACCTGGGCTATATCATACCCGCTCTGGTACAAGTAGTTGAGTATGCCTATCTCTATTGCCCAGTCTGGCTGTATAACAATTCTGTTTGCCAGCTCAGGGCTTAATCCAAACTCTCCAGCTAGGGCATATTTAATAGCGCTTAGAAAGGTACTGTAGTCTCTTACCGCCCTGTCTTCTCCTAGGGTTGATTTTTCCAAGGCCTGTATAACAGGACCGACTAAAAGCCTGTTTACCCTTCCTGTAAAGAATCTGTTGCCTTCTGGGTCTGTGGCTATCCTGTCATAGTATGCTTTTACATAGTCAAAATTTATCTCAGGATTCACAAGGGGATATGCAAGTGATAGAATTATGCGCTCACACCTTTCACCATCTATGCGCCTTCCATAACTATCAGAGGTTATATCCGAATCATGCAGTATGACTGCACTTTTATTCATTTTTACATAACGGTCTAGGAGCATAGTGTACAGGTTTCTTCCTTTTCCTGCAATAAGATTATCACCGGCTTTTTTCATATCTGCATATACTTTTTTTATTCCAGCTGAGCCATTCCATATAATCCTTCTGTTAGGAACGGGCCTGGTTAGTTTCTCAAATGTATCCAACTCTGCTCTTGTAACTGCTCCGTCAAGCCCAAAAGTGACTTGTTTAAGATAGTCTACTCCTAAGAGCACGTCTACTATGTTTTCTAATGAATCTCTTAGTTTAATCTTGCCCTTCTTTTTTTCAACTCCATCAGATTTATATAGAACAGGTATAAGCAGGACAACCGGTTTACTTAATTTATGGTCCCTAATTGTGTCTCTGGCTTTTTCGAATTCTGATTCTGGTAGTCTGCCTAATTTTGATGTGAATGGATCTACTTCAAATGCCATGTGAACACGGAAGCCCAACCCCTTTAAAAATGTTACTGCTTGTTCACCACTCAGTAGTGGTTTTCAACAAAAGCTTAATTTTTTATACCTCTTGTTCATCCTCAAGCCCATGATAGAACTAGACGGCAGCCATGGAGAAGGAGGAGGAGCAATCCTAAGACAGGCCCTGGCCCTGAGCGCAGCTACAGGAAAAGCCTTTAGAATTACTAACATCAGAAAGGGCAGGTGCAATCCTGGACTAGCACCCCAGCACCTGGCAGGTGTTAATGCAGCAAAGAATCTGTGCAATGCAGAGGTTAAGGGGCATGCTATTGGAAGCACAGAGATAAGCTTCAAGCCGGACGAGGTAAAAGGAGGCAGGTACAAGATTGATATAGGAACTGCTGGCTCAATAACCTTGCTGCTGCAATCAATCATGCTGCCCAGTATATTTTCAGGAAAAAAACTTTCTTTCCAGATAACAGGGGGAACAGATGTCAAGTGGTCCCAGCCCTTTGACTACTTCAAATTTGTGTTTCTGCCCCAGATGAG
>CBFDDS010000123.1:0-2197 GCA_965603625.1 Candidatus Woesearchaeota archaeon | reverse complement strand
GCAATCCTAGTATTCTTAATGGTAGCCTCTGGCTTTGGAGTGATTATTGGCAGCAGGGCCAGTGAGATGAGATATGGGGACTACAAATTCCAGACAGTGGATAACCGTTATGTCACTAATATTAATGGTCAGGAGATTCCCTTCTACTTCCTGCCCAGCCAGATAGAGAACCTTAACCTGTCAAGCGCAGTTACCAACAAGCTAAGAGAGGCCTTTTTTATGATGATAAGCTTCAACCCAGAGGACACAGCCAATCTACAGGTGATAGAGGTTGCCAGGTTTGACCTGAGCATACACCTGGGAAAAATGGTTTATAACGGCGTTCTAAAAGAAGCAATAGACTATGAACTCCCGATAATAACATGTGAGAACGCAACCCTGCAAACCCCTGTGATAGTGTTCAATGTGTCTGACAAGACCAGCATTGATGATGTTGATAACTGCATATACCTGAACGCTAGGGGAACAGACTTCCTGGCCCTTAGAGACCGGCTGCTTTATTCTTATTATGGCGTGATAGAGGATGAGTAAGGAAAAAGAGAAGAAGAAAGAGGAGAGTCCTCAGGAAAAAAAATCAAGAACACTCAAGTTCATAATATTTGTGGGCGTGCTGATAATAATCCTTCTAGGCCTTGTCTTTATCCCAAAATTCATAAACAAAGCAAAGCTTGAGAATAACAAGTACAATGAATTTGAGTTTGTGCAGCAGGACGACGGCTTCTGGTACACCCTGGTTCAGAAAGGCTCCCAACCCTACTGGATACCCTTCTACTATCATCCATCAGACTTAGAGGATATCCCTGTAGACCCCAACTTGAGAAGCAAGTTCTTTGAGATAGCAGAAAACAATGGAATCATCTTCATAACCCTTGACCCGGATGCAGGCAACAACACCATAGTAATTGCAGGCGTTGAGATATCAAAAATAACAGGCACCAGGTATGACCTCCTCAATGTTCCCACAAAGTCTGCCTTTATACGGCCGCCTACAAGTGCTTCTGCAGATACAGGAACACCAATAGTAACCTGCAACCACGCCAATAACAAAACCCTGGTGATCTGGCTCACCATAAGCCACTCAAACATTGCTTATTCATACGACTACTGTGTAAGACTGGAAGCAACTGACTACGAGAATATGATAAGAGTGGCTGACAGGACAATGTATCATTTATTGGGGATAATGGATTGAGCCGTGTTAAGTCTCCAATGATTGAACTGAGGAGAGTGGAGCGGGGCTAAACCCAAAGGATTATGAGTTTAGAATTCTGGCGTTATCTACATTAACTTTGGAGTAGCAAATTAATCGCAATTTTTATAAATAATTGAGTTATTCTTTGAATTATGACTTTTATTTATGACATTTCATTACCAGGCCATTCAGTACCAGACCCTCGTAAAGCTTTAGAAGCTATAAAAATTTTGGGTGTTAATTCAAAATCTCTAGAACTTGAACGAATGTTTTCTGAATCTGCGCTCTATGTGACTGGGATGGAACTTTATTCAATTTTGTCGGAGGAGTACACAGAAAAAATTCAGACCGCATCGGGATTAAAAAAATCGTATTTTAATATTAAAAAAGGGGTGTTTGACAAAAAGTTTGATAAAAACATATTAAGAATAGGGAATATGTTAAAAGGCCATGAATTTGAAAAAAGAACAATCTTACCGTTTCTTCAGGCATATAATGAGAAAGGATTTGATATTCCTGAACAATTACAGGAAATAATTGATAAAGAATGTTCAGAAATTAATACAAGTGATGAAATTGCATGGAAAAAGAGTTTAGTGGATTATCTAAAAAAATAAACATTCGTTTGTTTTCATGAGTTGATTAGTTCTTTATTGACAATCCAAAGGTTTGAGTTTGTCTAATTCTCTATCTACAAAGCTTCCACTAAGCGCAGAAGACATTAGATGTGCACATATCTCCTTAAGGTCAAATTTATAGAACTGATCTGTAACATAAGGTAATCCCTGGTCTGTATAAGTGGTTAGGTACATTGTTCCTTGCTTGTTCATACTTTCAAAGGTTAATTCCCAGTTGTAATCGTTTCTAGAAGGGTCAAACCCACTATTTTCAATATTGTCTACAACCAACCAATCACAAGTTCGATAATCTGCAACTTCATATTTGTCTTTAATAATAATATCTTTCAAAGACATAAAGTCAATCCAATCATAAGATTGACTCCTA
>CBFDDS010000122.1:0-2279 GCA_965603625.1 Candidatus Woesearchaeota archaeon | reverse complement strand
GAGGAACGCCCAGGTGCTGAGCATATCCGGGGATACAGCCCAAGTAATGGACTCAGAGACCTATGAGACCTTTGACCTGGCAATCCCAGAAGAACTAAAGGATGAGCTAGCAGAGGGAGCAATCGTGCTCTACTGGCAAATCCTAAAAGACAGGGTGATGAAGCAAATTAAGCCCTCCTAATGGTGATGTATAATGGTTAAGTTTCCCGAAGCAGAAGCAAGGCTTTTCAAGAATGTATTTGTGTGCAGGAAGTGCAAGTCCAAGATCAGGGCTCCCACTCTTAAGGTTCTTGCCGGCAAGATTAAGTGCAGGAAGTGCAACTGCAAGGCACTGAGACCCATTAAGAAGAAATAGAAATACCAAAACACATAAAAAGCCCTTAGCCAATTAATTCTGTATTATGAGTATATTGACCTTTTTGATAGAGTATAAGTGGACAATTCTGTTTTATCTGGTAATTATCCTGCTAGTATATATTAACAAAAGGAAGTTTGATATCGAGGGAAAGATTGTTGCTCTCTACAGGACCAAGGTAGGATTAAGGTTTATTGACAGGTTTGTGAAGGGCAAGGAGGAGCTCATAAAAATCCTGGGCCTCTGCGGCATAGGCATAGGCTACATCGGGATGCTCGCAGTCTTCTACCTGATGTTCAGGCTTCTCCTCGAGGCCTTGAAACAGCCCGCTGTGTTCACTGTCTCGCCTGTTCTTCCAGGAGTACCCATTGCAGGCATAGGCATAAAGTTTCCCCTGGTGATTGGATGGATTAGTCTCCTGGTTATCATAGTAATTCATGAGTTCAGCCACGGCATAGTAGCCAAAGCCTTTAAGCAGAAGATAAAGTCCTCAGGGGTTGCCTTTATCGGCCCAATCCTAGGGGCCTTTGTTGAGATTGACGAGAAAAAGCTTCAGAAACAGCCAGACCATGTGCAGTACAGTGTGTTTGCAGCAGGCCCGAACTCCAATATTATAACCAGCCTTATCTTCATGCTGCTCCTCGGCCTTCTAGTTGCGCCAGCCATAACTGCAATGGAGGTAAATGCTGGTGTGAAAATAGACGTCCATGACACCCTTCCAGCAGACCTGAGCGGATTAAAAAGCGATGATGTGATTGTAAAGATTAATAACCAGAGCACCCAGTCAGTAGAGGACTTTCTGGCGCTTGGGAATACTGTACCAGATGAAACATATATATTCCATACAAAAGACGGCAGAGCAGTCGAGGTGGTCTCCAGACCCCATCCCGAGAATGCAAGCCTGGGGCAGTTCGGCATAGACCTCTACCAGGAAACTGCTCTAAAAAACCCTAGTGGTATAAACACGGCATGGCATGCAGTCCTCCTCTGGATAAGGGAGCTGCTGTTCTGGCTCTTCCTGATAGGGCTCAACATCGGGCTCATCAACTTCCTGCCCATCTTTATAACAGACGGCGCAAGGATGCTCCAGATAAGCCTTAACAGGATGATAAAAGACCAGGAAAAGGCAAAGAAGACCTGGCTCTTTATCAACAGACTGGGTCTCTTAATAATAATTCTCTTGTTCTTAATACCCATAATCATGAGAATATTTGAGGGGCTCTCCTCTCTTGCCTAGCTTTTTCAATTAACTTTTTAAACCAGAAAAAATTCTGGGAATCATGCTCAGTATAGTACTCATAGAGCCGGAGACTCCTGGAAACATTGGAAGCGTTGCAAGAGTGATGGCCAATTTTGGGGTGAGAAAGCTTGTTCTGATTAATCCCAAGTGCAAAATCAACGAGGATTCAAGAAGGTTTGCCAAGAATGCCCAGAAAATCCTTGACAAGGCAAAGGTTAACGGCTCCAGCGCCCTGGGAAGATTTGATTATCTCATAGGAACCACTTCCAAGCTGGGCACAGACTACAACATCCCGCGAAGCCCTCTCACACCAGAGCAGCTCGGGCAAAAGCTCAAGGGGATAAAAAAGAAAAAAATAGCAATCATTCTTGGAAGAGAGAGCGATGGCCTGAGGAACAGCGAGATAAAGCTGTGCGACTTCATGGTAGCCATTCCCACGAGCAGGAACTACAGGGCATGCAACATAAGCCACTCACTGGCAATACTCCTGTATGAGATTCACAAGGAGAAGAACACCAAGGAATTAATCAAACCCTACACGCCTATGAGCAGGAAAGAGAAGGAGCAGATTCTTAAGTTGTTAGACAGTGCAATGAAAAAAATGGAGTTTGCAAGCGAGAGAAAAAGAGACACCCAGCTCAAGGTGTGGAAACGTATGATAACCAAATCCTTTATGACCAAGAG
>CBFDDS010000121.1:0-2296 GCA_965603625.1 Candidatus Woesearchaeota archaeon | reverse complement strand
TGCTTGATATTGATGAACCCACTCTTCACCTCTTCAACCAGGGAATGCTTCACAAAGGGGGCTTTGTTATGAGCAAGAGCAGGGGCAATGTTGTGACGCAGGAAGAGATTGAAAATAAATATGGCATTGACACTGCCAGATTCTTCCTGATGTTTGTTGCTTCTCCTGACAAGGACATGGAGTGGGATGACCAGGCAATTGACAGTGTGTATAAGTTCCTGGTAAAGGTTCATTATCTGGTTAAAACTCATAAGCTTGTTGACAAGGTTATTAAGAATCAGGAGAGCAAGGCCCATAAAACCATTATTGAGGTGACTGAGTACCTCTCATCTTTCAAATACAACCTTGCCTTGATTAGTATCATGAAGCTTGCTAACTATCTCTACACCAAGGAAGAGGTGAGCAAGAAGGCTGCAGAAATATTAGCACTCCTGCTCGCACCCTTTACTCCTCACCTTGCAGAGGAGTTGTGGGAGAAGCTGGGCAGGAAAGGATTTATCAGCCTAGAGAAGTGGCCTGTTGGCGACAGGAAAAAGGTTGATGAGAAAGAAGAAGCAGCTGAAGACATGTTCTCAAGGATTAGAAAAGATATTCTGGCCTTGCAGGAACTGACAGGACTCACAAATCCAAATAAAGTCACGCTCATAGTTGCTAGTGCTTGGAAGCACAAATTCATTGCTGGTTTAAAAAAGGAGATAGAGAAGACCAGGGATACTGGAAAGCTGATAAAAGCATTGGCAGCTAAAGACAGAACAAATGCAAAGGTGATTGCAAACCTGGTGCCAAGGTTTGTGAAGAACCCTGACAAAATCCCAGAGTTTGTGCTTACACAAAAGGATGAAAAAAAATATGTTGATGGATTTGTGGCTGGCTTGGAAAAAGAGTTCAATACCAAGTTTGAAGTGGTTCTTGAGAAAGAATCAAAGCATGAGAAGGCAAAGAATGCCATGCCTGGCAAGCCAGCAATTGTTTTTGCTTGAAGACATATTTTAAAAGATTAATTTTTTATAAAAAAGAGGATTATACCCCGCTATGATACCCCAAAAGGTTCTCTACATCAATGCATCTGATGCTTCTATTAGAGTGGAGGAGATTAAAGACCCTGATGTTATCGGGCCTCTTGACTTTGCCTTAAAGTATGCCAAGGAGGAGGACAAGTTCTTTTTCGGCATTGGTCCTCTTGCCGGCTCAATCATTCCTGGCTCCAGAAGAATGATTTTCTGCGGGCAGTCTCCGCTCTGGAATAACTTCTACATCTCAACCATGGGAGGAGCAGCCCAGATATTCTATCATCTTAACCTTAACTATGTGGTTATAGAAGGGGCTTGCAAGGAGCCCTCTATCCTAAAACTTAAGTATGAGAATGAGATGCTCACTGCCTCATTTGTGCCTGCTAATGTTGAGAAGATTTGGAAAGGATACAACGGCAAGATTGGTTTTTATGCTTTACAGGATTATGTTTATGACAACTACCACTCAGAATACGATAAATGCCTTGATGAGTTTGGAAAATTACGTATCTTAGCAACAGGGCCTGCCAGTCTTAAGACCAACATGGGAGCAATTGGCTCTGCTTATGTCACAAAAGAAGGACCCGGGCATGCAGACACCTGGGCTGGACGGGGCGGCATTGGCTCAAAGCTGGTGAAGAACCATAAGATAGTTGCTATAGTTTATGGAGGAGACTATGCAAAAAAAGAGCTCCACAAGCGAGAGGAGGTTAACAAATTCTTCCTGGATAAATACAACGAGGATATGATGCAAAAGGATATTGAGGTCACAACTAAATATAGATATGACCCGAAGTATCAATCTGGTGGAACCCTAGGCATTAATTTCACAACAGTAAAGAAGTGGCTGTTTTCATTCAACTATTCCTCTGTATATCTGTCTGATAAGGAAAGACTGGAGATACACAACAAGTTCATAGTAAATCATTATCTTAAGCAGTTCAATGAGGAGACTATTAAGAAGAAAATGTTCAAGACCTGCGGTGAGGCCTGTCCTGCTGCATGCAAAAAAATGCACGGCATCTACAAAAAGGATTATGAGCCCTATCAGGCCCTTGGCCCGAATAGCGGAATCTTTGACCAGCGCGCAGCTGAGAAGCTTAACCATCATGTTGATGCAATGGGCTTTGATGCAATACAGGCAGGAGGGGTTGTCTCATGGTTCATGGAGTGCCTTGTTAAGGGACTGCTGAAAAAACAGGACTTTGGAATAACCCTGATGCCGAAGTGGGATTGGAAGACCCTTGACAGAGTTAATGATTCAAATCACAATGCAGAATTGGGAA
>CBFDDS010000120.1:0-2317 GCA_965603625.1 Candidatus Woesearchaeota archaeon | reverse complement strand
ACTGTTAAGTAAATACAAAAAAAGAGGGGGATAAAATGAAGAAATAGAAAAGCATGAAAAAAATAAAAAAAGTCGCATTGATGGGTCTTGCAACCCTTGCATTACTTGGTAAACCAGCAAAAGCAGATTTTTTTGATGGATGCAGACCCCCAGATAAATACAATGTGCAGATAGATGCAAGGTACATGGGAGAAAATTTTGTGTTAATCCCAAAAGTGTTTGGCAAGAAATGGTATGGATTTGCAGCAACTAATATGAGTGCTGATAAGATAAGGCCGTACATTGGAACAGGACCGATTATAAATACATTAGAAGGCAAACTAAATATGATGCCAACCTTAGAGTTTGACACCGGCACAAAAAAGTTTAACTTTACCAACTACACAACAGCAGTTTTGGGCAAAGGAAAGTATAACATTGACAACGTCACAACTCTAACCCATGAAGGCAAGATAAAGATTGATGTAAGTGCAGGAATCGATGTGTATAAAGGACTAAGAATAGGAGCACTTAAATCATTGACAGATAAAGGTGCTGCTCTCAGAGTTTGGTATAACCCGCCTAATGTAAAATACATTCTTGGATTAAAAATAGCCCAAGATGAAGTAATGATAAACGGAAGAATACACTTTTAAAACTATTTTTATTTTAATTATTTCAACCTAAGAACATCCAGATTCCTTGGGGCAATGGTTTCTACGCGGGCTGCTTTGTGTATGCTTCTGGCCAGGTCAAGGCATTTGCTGCTTTCTCCGTGGACTATGATTATCTTTTTGGGTTTTGGGTTGCAGTGATTGACAAAACTTATCAGTTCCCGCCTGTCACTGTGGCCTGTTATCTCTAGTTTTTCTATTTCCATATTTATTGGGATGGTTTCTACTTTGCTTCCTTTCTTAGTGTGTATCTCTCTTTCTCCTCTCTGAATTCTTCTTCCAAGGCTTCCTTCTCCTTGGTAACAGGTGAATATCAATAGGTTCTTTGGATTCTCTGCAAGGGTTTTCAAGTACTCAACACTGGGTCCTCCGACCAGCATTCCACTGGTTGCCAGGATTATGCAAGGCCCTTTATCTTCGACTAGTTCTTTTCTTTCTTTTGGGCTTCCAATTCTTTTTATGTTCTTGCGTAGGAAAGGATTATTATCTTTGTGAAAAATCAACTGCCTAACAGTATTATTCAGGAACTCTGGGTAAGCTGTGTGAATTGCAGTAATATCCCACACCATTCCATCGATGTATATAGGTATTTTATCGCTTATCTTTCCTTCCCTCATTAGTTTGTCAAGCAGAACAATAATCTCTTGCGCTCTTCCGCTTCCAAGAACAGGCATTAGCACTTTTCCCATTTTTTTAATTGTATCAATGATGTGCTCGCTTAACATGGCATCTGCTTCTTTGCTTGGCGGAAGAACATTATCCTTTGCTCCATAAGTTGATTCTATCATAAGAGTCTCAAGCCTTGGGAAATTAGTAGCAGCCAAACTTAACATGTTGGTTTTTGCATACTTAACATCTCCTGTGTAAACAAAATTGTGCAGTCCATTGCCTATATGTATATGGGTGAGTGCGCTTCCAAGCATATGCCCTGCATTGTAAAGCGTTATTCTCACGTCGGGCGTGATGTCAGTGACTTCCTCGTAATCAAGGCAGATGGTGTGTTTTACCATCTCTTTAATATCTTCACTTGTATATATTGGTTCTTTTCCTTCATTCCTTTGAATCTTGACCAAGTCCAGCTGAAGCAGGCTCATAACATCTCTGGTTGGTAAAGTGCAATAAACAGGTCCTCTATACCCAAACTTGAATAAGTAAGGAACAAGCCCTGTGTGGTCTAGATGAGCATGTGATATGATTACTGCGTCAAGCTCTTTGATATCAAACTCAGGCGCTTCTAGGTATGGATATGCTTCTTCTTCATTTGCAACATCAATACCGCAATCCAAGAGCACCCTTGATTCAGGGGTTTGCAGGAAATAACAGCTTCTACCTACCTGCCTTGCTCCTCCAAGCATGCTAAGCCTAATCCATTCCTCTTTCTTTTCCCGCCTAAGCCATCCATTATATATTCTTTGGCCAGTCTTATGAAGGAATTTTCTCCTGTAATCATTATTTTGGTAAAGGACTGCCCGGATATTTTCGATAAGCTGGCTCCTAATTGCAGGCGTTCTTTTTATCTGAGGCACCCATAAGGTCTGCTTTTTGATTTCCTGCAGATTCTCTCCTTGCTTGCCAATAGCCAGGCCGGGCTTTTGAACCTCTATGATAACAATGCTTCTCTGAGGATCAAAAATTATCTGTTCAATACCTGCTTCCTCTGTTAT
>CBFDDS010000119.1:0-2328 GCA_965603625.1 Candidatus Woesearchaeota archaeon | reverse complement strand
CTTCTGCTGAAAGTGAGACCTGAGATAACAGCTCCTAATCCCATGGCCAGCAAAGGATTGGTTATGTTAGAGCCGATTAATGTTCCTAAGGATATGCCATGAGCCTTTTTGAAGATTCCTTTTAGTGCTGTTGACAACTCAGGCAGTGCTCCTCCAACACCAACAATTATAACTCCAACAAAAGTGTTTGTTAGGTTAAGTCCTTCAGCCAAGATAATAGCATTCTCAACAACAAATTTTCCTCCAAGTATTAGCAGGCCTAGGCCGCCAAGCATAATTAATAAGACCATCCAGGGTCTGTGAACCAATTTTCTTGACTTGATTTCAATCGCATCAACAGGCTCCTTAAGCAAAGGACTGGCTTTTCTATCTCTTCTCTCATCCCTGCTAAGAAAGAATAGATACGCTGCATAGCCAAGAAGTAATAAAATTCCTTCTAATTTTGATATAAACCCGCTTAAACCAAATAGATATACAGCAAGAATTGCTAAAAGAATGACTATTCCATCCCTGCTAAGAGTCTTTTTATCAGCTTTTAAAATGCTTGTAAAAGCAACAAGCCCGACAACAAGAGTCATTTGAGTGATTGAAGAGCCAATATTTACTCCAACAGCAAGCCCGCTAACAGGAACACCCTTAAGATTAGAAATAGCAGCATATATGCTGGTGAATATCTCTGGAAGAGAGGTCCCAATTGACACAACAGTTAACCCAATGAATATATGGGATAATTTAAACCTCTGAGCCAGCTTCTTGGCGCTCTCAATAACAAAGTCAGAGCCAAACCATAGAAGAACAAGGCCTAAGATTAATAATAAGATTGGGATTAGCATGAGTTATCTCCTACTTTCAATCACTTCTCCAATATATTTTTGTGAAGCAGGTGATTCCCACCAAAGACCGTAGTGTGGTGGCTGTGGAAACAGGAACCGATCTAGCATTTTTGGGTCTAAACTGCCAAATTCAAAGAAATAATCCTTTCTTCTCTTATAGTTCCTGTCTGTTTTTCTATGAACATGAAAGGTGATGTGATGGGGTATTATCTTAACACCATCATCCCGCTCAGGCTGCATTTCAGGGAGGAAATCATACCTCATCTTAGCCATTTCATCCTGAATATCTGTGGTTCTGCTTGGTTTTCCAATGGTCCATCTTAAAGAACTCATTAAAGTCTCAATATTTCGTTGCCCATAGGAGGGAAATATATCCATCCTAGACCACCAATAAGGGCCATTATAACTCCCAGGACTGTCTGGTTTTGAGTAGGTAGACTGCTCTCTTATAGGGCCTCCTCCGCTTATGTGCTGAATATTTACGCCTCCCCATCCAGGAGCTATTTGAACGCGGGTAGGTTTTATTAAGAAACCAAAGCCTGGTGATTCATCAGTTATCTTTTTTAGGGTATCCTCAAGATCTTGTTTAGCTGGTCTGAGTATCATCCTGAACTTAATTGATAGCGCAGATATATAAAATTTTCCTTTATATCCTTTTTGGGTGCGCAAAATTTCTTAACTAAAGTCTTTTTGTTTTTGCCTACAGGCTCGTCTCGCGCGACCACCCCCTAAACAAACATTTAAAAATCAATACCTTCTCTCCAGGAATATGCCTAAAAAAGCTTTTTTCACTGAAATAATTGAATATATCATGGATGAAAAACCTGGAAAAGACAAGCTATCCAAGCAAAAGGTCAGGTTGTGCTCTAAGCACAGGCTTCAAAGGATACCTACTGACATAGAGATATTAATGAATGCTGATAAAGAGGATGCTTCATTCCTGAAAAGATATTTATTAACAAAGCCCACGCGTACGATTAGCGGGGTTGCAATTGTTGCTATTATGAGTGGGGTTTTTCCTTGCCCGCACGGTGTTTGCACGCAGTGTCCAGGTGGCCCTGGGAGCAAATTCGGTGATATACCTCAAAGTTATACTGGCAGAGAGCCGGCCACTATGAGGGCGGTCAGGAACAGGTATGATTCCTATCTCCAGGTCTTCAACAGACTGGAGCAATACGTTGTTCTGGGGCAGAGCCCTGAAAAAGTCGAGTTAATCATTATGGGAGGTACCTTCCCCAGCTTTCCAAAGAAGTATCAGGAGGAATTTGTTTATTATGCCTTTAAGGCTATGAATGACTTCTCAAGATTATTCTATAGAAAAGGGGTTTTTGACATACTTAAGTTCAGGGATTTCTTTGGCCTGCCTGGAAAAGTGGGGGATAAGGATAGGGTTAGGAGTATTCACAAAAAACTCCTTGCCATGAAAAAGAAGAATAAAAAGAGGCTTGAGGCAGAGCAGAGAGAGAATGAGAAGTCCAACATACGCTGTGTAGGC
>CBFDDS010000118.1:0-2362 GCA_965603625.1 Candidatus Woesearchaeota archaeon | reverse complement strand
CAGGGGCTAATGTGTTGTTCTGCCAGAAGGGTGTTGATGACACCGCCCAGCACTTCCTTGCAAAGAAAGGGATATTCACGTGCAGAAGGATTAGCAAGACAGACATGGAAAAACTGGCTAAGGCAACAGGAGGCAGCATAATCACAGACTTAAACGAACTCAGTGCAAAGGACCTTGGAAGAGCAGGAGTAGTAGAGGAGGCCAAGATTGGAGACGAGTCAATGACTTATGTTATGGACTGCAAGAACCCAAAGGCAGTCACTCTGCTGGTGAGGGGAAGCACAGAGCATGTTGTTGATGAAGTAAAAAGAGCAGTAGAGGATGCTATTGGCGACACAATCGCTGCTCTAAAGAATCACAAGGCTGTTGGAGGAGCAGGGGCTCCTGAGATACAGCTCAGCAGAAACCTGCTCAAATACTCTGAGTCCTTGAGCGGCAGAGAGCAGCTCGCAGTAAAGGCCTTTGCAGAGGCAATGGAAATCATTCCAAGAACCCTTGCAGAGAATGCCGGCCTTGACCCTATTGATGTTCTTACAGAGCTAAGGCCTGCCCATGACAAGAAGAATAAATGGGCAGGCATAAATGTATTTACAGGCAAGGTTATTGACGCCTGGAAGCAGGGTGTTGTTGAGCCTTTAAAGATAAAAACTCAGGCAGTTAGCTCTGCTGCAGAGGTCGCTGTCATGATTCTGCGGATTGATGATGTTATTGCTGGCGCTGGTGTGGACTCTGGCAGGGCTCCCCAGATGCCTATGGGCATGCCTCCTGGTGGTATGCCTGAGTACTAAAATTATTTTATACTATCTATATTATCCTCTCTAAGCATGCTTCTTTTTTCTTTCTTCTGCCTGCTTCTAGCCATCCCTGCATAAATCCCTGCTCTTCAGGGCTTATCTCGTCGTCTTCCAGGAGTTCATGCCATTCCTCGTCAGTCTCTTCTTTTATTATCTCTTCTTCTAGTTCAAGGTTCATGTCGGCCCCACCCCCAGTGTTGCATATGCTAGCGGTGGCATCCTACCTGCTACTGCTTGGTAAAACTCACTTTGGTAGAGATCAGATCTCCTGTTGAACCTTATCTTCTTGTTTAATCTGCTCAATAGCTCACAGCAGTATGCATCTTGTATCTTATCGCAGGCTTCTGTCGTTGTATCAATTTTCTCCATTCGTTTTGTTGGATTCATTTTTTCTCCTCCATGTTTTTTTCTCAGCAGACCTCTGGCAGGACCCAGGATTTAGCTACAGAAATAGTTGCTAGACCCCGAGTCTGTTTGTACTCTTGACCCAAGGTCTAGATGAGCATCAGGTGCTTCATGTAAAAAATATTATGCCATCTGGTTAGGACAGTGCTAGCTAGTGTGATGAATGCAATATCCGCTTCCTGTCCTTGTGTTTCCATTTGGTGTTTCCTTTGTATTCTTCTCTTTATAGTTTTTTATTGGGTTGCAGAAAGTTTTGAAAAAAACAAACAACCCGTCTCTTACCAGTTTAGGTGTTTGTTATAAAGAGAAGTATAATTAAACAAAATCATTCTAATAAACTTGAAAATGTTTTGTCCAATCATCTTATTTATATTATCTCTTGACGAGGTTATTTAAATACTTTTCTTTTTTACACGGTGATTAACCCTCATATATAAAGTTTACTTTTCTTGAGTAGATACTTTTATATAATAAAACCTGTTCTCCAGAGCCAAGGGGGGTAGGATGGCAGAAAAGATTAGTGATTCCTATAAGGAGATGCGCTGGAATGCCTTTAACAACCTAATGGAAGATTATGGGCGCTTTGAATTGATTCAGTCACAAGATATTGCTGCTGAGAATGAGGATTTAGGAAAAAGAATAGAAGAGTGCACTTATTGGGCTGACTATGAGAAAGGCTTATTCTTGAAGGTAGAGAGCAACCGAACTGTGAAAAATACTAATAAACTAAGGATAATGAATTTTCTTGATATGATGTTTCAGTTAAACCTGCCCAAGCCCTGGGAGCACATGGCAAAAGAAGAAAAAAGCAGTATTAGAAAAGGATTGTCTCTTAAACGCTATCATCCTGTATCACGCCCCCTTTTTGGGGAATATGCCTTGATGATAACCAAAGATTTGAGAGACGGTTTTTTTACCTATCTGAACATGTTGGATGATTTTTGCGGGAAGTATGGATACAAAACAAGACAGCCATGGACAGAATTTCGACTGCCATATATAGAAGTTGTTCCTGACCTGGAACTAAGAAATATGAAGAGCAGTGATAAATCTCAAGAGCAGAAAGTACTTACTCTGGAAAAATTAGCCCGGCTGCCTGAAAAAGCCAGGAAAATGCTCGGCTTGGAATAAAAATAGTAAACTATATAAACCTATTAAGCTAA
>CBFDDS010000117.1:0-2379 GCA_965603625.1 Candidatus Woesearchaeota archaeon | reverse complement strand
GTCCTCTATCACATAATGAGTCTTTTTCTCCTCTATTTCAAAGTTATTCTCTAGCTCTTCTAAAAAGTCCTCTAAGTCCTTTACATGGCAGAAAATTCCTTCTGCTAGAAAATCAAAGCCATTATTAATCTTAAAGAGGTTGTTAATCACTGGGTGGACTTTGAGATAACCTCCAAGCTTATCCCTCTGCTCTCTCCCAATCCTGAGCAGGATATTTGCTTTGCAGTTAAACCCAAGCTTTGCAAAGTCCAAGAGAGTGGTGTGTTTTAGGATGACTGCGCCCTCATGCATCTTTAGCTTGTCATACAAAGTACTTATTGGAATCCGTGTTTTTTTGCTGATCTCTGTGAGAGTCTGCCGTGCATTTTTTCTCAGGTATGAAATAAATTTTAGGTCTGATTGCTTTATCATTTCAAAATCACCTCACACATAATGTGTTCCAGGTATTTTGGAGCTCCTTTGTTTAGCCCGGAATGTTTACATCTTAGCTTAGCTGGGAGAGATATATAATTTCTTCTTATAGTATATATAACATATTATAATTATATAATCTGGAAAAACATATAAATGAAAACAGATTCGCCCTTCCCATGAAGAGAAAAGTAATCCAGCTGGCCGGTAAAACCCTAATCGTAAGCCTGCCGAATAAATGGGTTAAGAAGTACAGTGTAAAAAAGGGAGATGAAGTAGAGGTTGAGGAGGAAGAAAGAAAACTAGTGATAAGAACAAAAGGAAAAGGAGAGAAAGAAGCAAAAACTCTTGACGCCAAAGATCTTAAATCCATGCTTAACAGAACCATAGGCGGGCTGTATAAAGCAGGCTATGATGAGATAGAGATAACCTATCACTCTCCAGGCCAATACTCAACCATAAGGGATGTTCTTGACAAGACCTGTATGGGCTATGAGATAATAAGGCATGGACAGAGGACCATCCTGGTGAGAAACCTGTCAGACCTACACCCCCAGGAATTTGATAACCTCCTTAGAAGGCTTTTTCTTAGTCTGCTCTCCTCAGCAGATGATGCTTTGGAATATATTAGGCAGGCAAATTTTAAGGGAATGGAAGAGATAATCCTCAGAGACCAACAAATAAACAAGTACAGTGACCTGTGCAGAAGAATCCTCAACTTGCAGGGATATGGGACCACAAAAAAGACCACCTCATATTATTATATCTGTGAGAATCTAGAAAAAATTGGTGACAGTTACAGGGACCTAATGAAATTTGTAATAAATAATAAGCTAAAGAAGATGAATAAGGCAACCATGAATCTTCTCCTGGAAATAAACAAGTACCTAAGGCTGTTCTATGAATTATTTTATAAGTTCAATCTGAAAAAACTAGAAGAATTCGGAGAAATGAGCAACAAGCTCGAAAAAGACTTTAAGAAACGCCTGGAAACCTCTTCCCTGCAGGAGCTTAGACTGCACTACCACCTCTATAAAATCTCCACAACCGTATTTGATATGAACAGCTCCCTGATAATAGCAAATGTCTAGCTTTATCTTTGCAGACTTTGTAGAACTAAAAATCATAACTTATTTATAACTATGTTTTCTATTTCATACTATTATGTGTGGTATTGTTGGTTTTAACTGGGAGGATAAGGCCCTTGCAAGGCGCATGGCTGATGTTATAAAGCACAGGGGCCCTGATGATGCTGCTTACTTTACTGACAGCGGTGTTAGTTTTGGCATGAGAAGGCTCAGCATTATCGACCTTACCAAGGGGATATATCCCCTGACCAATGAGAATGAAGACATCTTCTTGGTTTTTAATGGCGAGATATATAATTTCCAGAAGCTCAGAAAGATGCTAGAGGAAAAAGGCCATAAGTTCAAGACCAACTGCGATGGAGAGGTAATGGTGCACGCCTATGAAGAATACGGCGAGAACTTCCTCAAGCTTCTGAATGGCATGTTTGCAGTGTGTATCTACAATTCCAAAAGCAAGGAACTCATCCTTGCAAGAGACAGAGTTGGTATCAAGCCCTTATATTATTATCATGATACTAAAGGAAACCTGGTTTTTGCTAGTGAGATTAAGAGCATCCTGGAACTCAACACTATCAAGAGGGAGATAAACATACAGGCCCTTAACCAATACTTTGCTCTTAGATACAATCCTTCCTATGATACCTTGTTTAAGGGCATTAAAAAGCTTGAGCCAGGGCACTTCCTTAGATTTAATCTTGACGAGAAGAGCATGATTATCAGCAAGTACTGGGATATTAACCTTGAAAAGCAGGATAACAAGAGTGTTGGATTTTTTGAGAAGAAACTCTTTGAACTCATTAAAGATTCTGTTAAAAAGAGGCTCATTAGTGATGTTCCTTTGGGTGCTTTTCTTTCCGGAGGAATTGATTCCTCAACTGTG
>CBFDDS010000116.1:0-2389 GCA_965603625.1 Candidatus Woesearchaeota archaeon | reverse complement strand
GCAGAATACCCTTCAAGTCCTTCATGAACAAGAACTGGTTCTTCATGTACTCAGCCACTTTTTTATAATGGTCCTTGATAGCACCCTCTCTCAGACGCGCAAACCTGGGAGCACTCTGACCGCCAGCCCTGATTTTGCCAGGCACCTCTGAGTGAGTCTTCTGTAAAGGCATGATGGTTTTTCCCTTCAACAAAGCAAGGGTAGCATCCCTCCTGTCCATCACAACCATGCCATAAACCTCCTCGTGCTCAACAATCTCCCTCAAAGGCTCAAGCACGAACTCCTTGTCACAGCGATATAATCTCTGGTTTAACGGAATAGGAGGCTCAACACTCCACACCTTGAAATCCTGCTGCCCCTCGCGCTCAGCAACATTGCCTGAGAAAACAGCCAGGCCGTGCTCAGGAGTCTTTTTAAACAATTTCAAGTGCTGAATCATCCTCTCAAGAGCATCCTGGACATTCTTCCTGGTACTGGCGCTCTTGATATTAGCAGCAGTGCCCTGCTCCTGCTGCAAGTGATTAATGATTTTATTCATATCATAACCCATGGGCACATACACACTCACCAGTTCTGTATGGCGCCCTCTATGTTGCTCGAGCTCCTTTACAAAATGCTTGAGCTTGAGCCTCTGCTTTGTACTAATCCTAAGCTTCTCCTTTTTGTGTGAAATCATCTTGATTTCTCACCCCAAAAATTCTTTGAATTTTTGATGTCAGTCATGATAGAATTAGAAGGTAAAACAGGGTTTATAAAGGTTATCAAATAAAATAAAATTTATAAACCAACGAATCAAGAGAAAAGCAGGAATCTTTCATTGATTTATGACAATATTTAAAAAACTCTCTTCCTTAACAAAGTATTATGTCCAAGCTTTCAGAGCTTAGAGAGAAAAATATTGCTCTTGCAAAAAAAGCGGTGAGGGAATCAGTCAATCCAGATATATACATAATCAATGCTATCAATAACATAGAAGAACTGCAGAAGATTATCAACAACCTGGCCAAGAGACTGAGAGAATGGTATTCTGTTTATTTCCCAGAGCTCGACAAGAAGATAGAGGACCATGAGACCTATGTCACTCTTATTCTTAAGAAAGAGAAGAAAGCCCTCCTGAAAGAGCTGAGGATTGTTGAGAGCATGGGCTATGAGCTTGAGAAAAAGGACTTAGAGCCGACTCTCAAGCTCGCAAAGATAATATCAGACCTTATAATGGTCAAGGACGAGCTGGAGGACTACCTAAAGGCCACTACGCAGGAGAGCTGCCCGAATATATTAAGGCTGTGCGGTGCGCCCATAGGAGCAAAACTCCTGAGAGGAGCAGGCAGCCTGAAGAAGCTTGCAATGATGAGAAGCAGCACCATACAACTATTAGGGGCAGAAAAGGCCTTGTTTAGGCACATAAAGACAGGTGCAAAGCCACCCAAATATGGATACCTCCTGCAGCACCAATTAGTCCAAACAACAAAGAAGGCTGACAGGGGAAAAGTAGCGAGAGCCTTGGCAGACAAGATATTCCTTGCAGCAAGAGTTGATTACTTCAAAGGAGAATTCATAGCTGATGAATTATTAGAAGAGCTAGAGGTGAGATTTAAGTGAAAATATCCCGCCACGATAAACTACTCCTCTTTGAGATGGAATTCCTGTCATTATTAATAATAATCATTCTTGGCTATATCTTCTATCTGCTCATGTACGAGCCATTATTCTACTTAATAATCCTATTGCTGGGCTTTGGATTCTACTTCTGGATGCTCTTTGAAGAGAACCTGCACAAGAGAGGGAGAAAACACAATTATTTTGAGCACACCTCCAGCTATGTAATGATAGCCCAGACCGCCCTGGTGCTGGGCCTGTTATTCCTGCACCTGAAAGTAAACTTCTTAATTATAATCTTCCTGGTGATAAGTGTAATCATGTACAGCGTAGGCCTGGGCAGAATGCTCTTGTACAAGGCGGTGTTTCCAGAATGAAGCAGATAATGAAGTTCCACGTATACGAGGATGTCAAGAACAAGAAGTTCATATACACCCATAACCTGGTGCCAGGCAAGTCCTTGTTTGAGGAAGAACTGGAAAAACACGGAGCTTATGAATACAGGGCATGGGATATTTACAGAAGCAAGCTCGCAGCAGGAATAAAAAAAGGCCTGTCCCAGATAGGACTAAAAGAGGGAGACATAGTCCTCTACCTCGGAGCAAGCCATGGCTACACACCCAGCTTTGTATCAGACATGGTAGGCACTCAGGGGTTTGTTTTCTGCGTGGACAATGCACCCAGGGTTATGAGAGACCTGATTTTTATATGCGAGGAAAGAGAGAACATGGCGCCGATAATGGCAGACGCTGCACACCCAGAGAAGTACAAGGACCTGATAACCAAAGAAGTA
>CBFDDS010000115.1:0-2391 GCA_965603625.1 Candidatus Woesearchaeota archaeon | reverse complement strand
TGGATTCATAGAACTCCTTTGTGATTCCGTCAATTGAGAAGATGATTTTATCCAGGCCTGCCTTGATTAATCTCTTTGAAAGCTCCTCTTTGAGTAGGTTGCCGTTGGTGTTGAACATTACCTCTACAACCCCTTTGTCCTTTGCATACTTCACCAGGTCAACAATCCTTGGATGAAGAAGGGGCTCTCCGCGTATGCTGAGCTTGACAGAGCACAGGCCTTTTTGTGTGCCCTCATCAATAATCCTCTTGTAAAGCTCAAAGTCAATATATCCCTTTGGGGGCGGATTAAAGTTCTGGAAGCACATCACGCACTTCAGATTACAGGAGCTTGTAGACTCTATATCAAGATGGGTGGGGAAGTCTCCAACAATATGATTCTTTGGATTCTCATTCCATTTCCTTCTATACTCCTTATACTCAGGGTCTTTTTCCTCCTCACTCACCTTAGGAGCCTTCTGCATATGAAAGGTTGCATCAATTATTACTTTGGGTTTTGTTTTCTCAGCCATCTTATCCCTTTATTTTTTAACTCACGTTTTTTTATATATTTTAAGATTAGTTGTTAAGAGACCTGAGATAGGCTCTTATCTTATTTGCTGCTCTCTCACTTGCTCTGCCATCGTCAGAATAAAAGTATCTTTTGATGTATTTTTTCCTTAGTTCAGGGTCAAAAGCACTCTTTTTAGCAAAAGCGCTTCTTATCTCTCTCTCCAGTTGGGCAGGGGTTTCACAAGCCTTAACCAGGCCTTCCTCCATCCAGGAGAACACATCGCTTGTGGGCTCAAAGAGAACAGTTTTCTTGTCCAGTAAGATGCATTCATTAATAATAGTGGAATTAATAGTGACCACCAAGTCAGCGGAGTAGATGAGATGGCTGGTGTTTTCATTTTGTACTGCTTTCCCTCTTGTTTTATTCATTATTCCCTTTATCAGCTCTTTATCTGAGGGAAATCTAGGGTGTTGCTTTATTATCAAAAATATGTTTTTTAATCCTAAGCCTTTAAGAGCACTTTTAACACTTCTGAGATATTCCTCTTCAAATGGAAGCTTTCCAGTGATTACTAGAACCAGCTTTTCTTTATCTTTTATCCCATACTTCTTGAAAATATTCTGTCTGTTCCTGGGTGTCATCTTTCTTAAGAAATCATATTTTGGAGAACCAATAACCTCTAGGTTCTTGCTGGGGATATAATATCTCTTTTCATGCCACTCCCTTGAGAACTCTCCTGTTAACAGCTTCTTGTCAGCAATAGGCCTCCAGATGGAGCTTTTCCTGTTATTAACCTCCCTGATAGGTATCTGTATCATCTTGGTATTAGTGCTGTAAACAAGCTCTCCCTCCATGCTGACGGTGTAGATTTTTCTTTTCTTGGCCTCTAAAAGCATTGACATTCCATAGTAATTCTTTTCATGGTCTATTAGAACAAGTTCTGGTTTTTCTTTTTCAATAATAGCCTTGCCAAGTGCATAAGTATCTCCCAGATAAATGGAGTAGACCTTGAATATTTTTTCTAATCTTTTTCTCATGAGCCCGTAGAAGTTGATTCCTTTATAACTTAGGCTCTCTCTAAAGTCCTTTCTTTTGTCTAGTCCCTTGAACTTTCTTCTAAGAAAACCAACAACCTCTCTTGAGTTTTTTCTTGTTTTTGAATTATAGTATCTTCCAATGAATTCTGCATCATATTTCTGTCTAGGAAAATATCTTTCAAAAAATTGCTTCTTAATAAAATCTTGATTAGGATCAAACAAAACATCATACTCAACAACCTTATAGCTGAGCCTTTGTTTGTCGAATTCCTTTATTAGGGGTCCCCAGAAGAAGTCAGTCTTGTTTTCTTTGTTGCTAAGCCCGGTGTTTGTGAGTACGAGAATCCTTTTTCTTGGTGTTTTTTTACAAAACATTCCGACCAGCTTTCTTAATGAAATCCTGAGCCTTAAGTAATTCTTTATGAGGAAATGATTATTCATTGCCCACTTAAAGCTCTTTTTTTTCTCTTTTAACCTTAGATTAGTAACCTTGACCCCTCTTTGTCTGCATACTTTTAGCACAAGCTGGTTAAAATCTGTTTTATTGTTCTCTATCTCCACTCTGCTCGGCTTTTTCTTATCTAAAACCCGGTTTATACTGTCAATACAAAGCAGCATCTCAGATATGGGGTGTTCCTTCATCCAGGGCTTGTACCATCTGTGAAGAAAGTGCTCAATAAAATACCAGAGGCTTATGTTATCAAAGACTAGCTCTTCTACAAAGCTCTTGTTATTCTTTAATTTCTTAAATGCCCATTCCTGGGTCCAGGCAAGGTTGTAACCGTAGATTATCTGCCTGCTCTTTTGTACGATAGCATCTCTGTTGGCTTTGAGGTCCTCTTCTTTTAAGAACAATGATTTT
>CBFDDS010000114.1:0-2406 GCA_965603625.1 Candidatus Woesearchaeota archaeon | reverse complement strand
AGGTCCAAAGCCCTGCCGGAACCACCCCTACCGGTCCGACGGCGGAATTGTTGGTCCGTCAGGAAAAACCCGTGGGTCGCCAGGTGCAAGATGCGCGGTGACTGTCTGCGACTGAGCCCCTCCTCCAGGGCCTTTGCCTCTGTGGTTGTTCCGTGCTCATCAGCACCACATATATATCTTGTATTCCACCCTCTACTCCGGCAGTACCTTGCAAACACGTCTGCTGAAAGCACGCTGCCAATAATATTGCCTAGGTGAGGCACATTATTCACATAGGGCAGTGCGCTTGTTATTAGTATTTTCTTCATAGCAGAACAACAAATAAGAGGGTTATTTATATGTTTTTTGTTGTAAATTCACCCACTCCTATTCTCTCATAGTAGCGCACAAAGAATCTTTGTTAAGCAGTAAGTCTAATGCATCATTTATAGAGGGAACAATTATGTCTGCGTGTTCAAGGGCTCCGGTGTGGATTCCCTCTGCCTGCAGGGTCAGGATTGAGAGCTTTGCATGCTTAAAGGTTCCTATGTCAATCCTTGCATTGCCGATGGCAACGCACTTGGCAATCTCCAGCTTCAGCATCTGCTCCTCTTTTTCTGCTGCTGTCTTTGCAACCACAAACTCTATTCCTAATTCTCCGCACAGCTGGTCAGCATTGCCCCTTTGGTTGCCTGTAAATAAGATTATCTTAAAACCAAGGTCTCTTAACCTCTGCAATCTCTCTTTTGCTCCCTCAGGAACAACCCCGTTTACTGAGAGGGTTCCATTCAGGTCCAGAACAACAGTGTTAAGCTCTATTGGTTCGGCATTAGGGATTTCATACATCATTTTTTCTTGCTCTTAGCCATCTTCTTGGTAATGCCTATCTTCTTGCCGCAGCCCTCGCAAACAAACACATAGGCCTTTGTCCCTTCCCAGCTCTCTCTCTTATACTGCGTGGTTGCTTCCCCACTGTGGCCGCACTGAGGACAGGTATATATGATTTCAACATTCAGGCTCTCTTCATGCTCCTGCTTTGGCTCTGAGAACTTGCATCCAGGGCATTCATAGGTGTCAGCTCTTATCTTGGGCCTGCCTGTCTTGGGGTCAAGGGGCTTGCCCATCTTCTCCCCGCAATTGGGGCAGGTCTTCCTACACACCCAGGCAATTGCTTTTCCGTCATTATCAAACTTTCTTCTGGTAAAGTAAATGCATTCATCCATGGATTCCGGCATCTTTAGACTCATAAACATCACCCTCTCTGTTTTTTAGGAACTCTGACCGTCTGTGCCATCAAATGCAACACCACGTTTGTTTTTAGTGGTTTGCATGGCCAGATGGAGGTTTGCAGAGCAAACCGGAATAGGGCAGAGTTTCCTACTTTCTCTTTATCTCTATTGAAACAGCCCTCTCCAACACCTTAATCTTCTTTGGACAGAGCGTGTACTCCAGCTTCTCATTATTGCAGTAGTTTATTAATCTTTCTCTTTCATGTTCAGTGTAGTATCTTACAATAACATTGATGCCGGGCCTCTTTCTATGGAGGATGTCATAATCCCTCAGGTCATCAAGAACCTTGTTCCGGACCAGCTTGAAGTAGTCAAGCCTCTTCCTGAGATTGTTAAGTTTTTTCAGAAGCTCCTCAAAATCAATATCATAGTCAGGGTTTTCTTTTTCTAAGAATTTCACATGCTCATATTTATCAGTTGCAATAAAGCCTCCGTGGTTCTGGATGTTGACTGGCTTGTCCTTTGCAAAGCTGGCAAAGATTATGTCGCCCTTTTCTGCCTGAGAAGTTCCTATGCTTCCGCTTGCATCATTGATAAGGAATATCTTCTGCTCTTTGCACACCTTCTCAAATAATTTCATGTTCTGCAGGGCATGGTATCCTGGCATTGAGTTCATGAGCAGGGCGCAGTTAGAATAATCCTTTAGAGTTGTGTATCGGAGCATTCCGTAATGAGTTCCTAGTTCCTCTGGCTCAAGCTTTTCCTTTTTAGCGAACTGCTTGTAGGTGAGCCATCCCCCCTGGTCCTGCATTAGCACCTTTTTGTAGCCCAAGCTTCTTGCAAGCCTCAAAGATAATCTAATAGCTGTGTTGCCCCTCTTGACAAAGAGGACGAACTTCTTTCTGGTCAGGTCCTTTAGAATACTAGCACATTTCTCCTTCATGACAAAGGGAAAGCTGTTTAATTTTAAAAAACTATTTAAACAGATTATAAATCATTAGCCTTATGCCTCTGTGGCTTAGTGGTATAGCGCCACCTTGGTATGCGTAGGCCGTAGGCCGAGCACGCCAGGAACTTGTTCCTGAGCGTACGTCAAGAAAAGGTGGAGGTCGCGAGTTCGATTCTCGCCAGAGGCTTATATTCTTAACTCATAATCCTTTTCAGCTTCATTAATGCCTTGTCTGGTCTTCTCAGGCTT
>CBFDDS010000113.1:0-2412 GCA_965603625.1 Candidatus Woesearchaeota archaeon | reverse complement strand
GAAAGAGTGAGAACGTAGTAATATATGTTTATTTATATGCCCTGAGTGAATCCGGACGAAACATTTTTGGTACAGATCCTTATACTGGAGATGACCGACTTTTAACAGACGAAGTAAATATACCACTTTTATCCCCTGGAGAGAGTCACACAGAAACCGTTAATGTTTTAAGGACCCTCATAGAAACAGATCCTAACGACGAATACCAAATAGTGGTAGAGCCCAGAGACAGACCCTGATGAAGAGTACAGACTGGTAGTTGAGCTCGTGGATGACGATGACGAAATGGTGAGAAGAGAGACCTGGGAGAACAAGTAAAAATTATTTTTTCTTCGTGATTTTTCCGATATTTCTTGTTAGCATTATTTAAACCACTTTTCTGGCTTTTTGGTGAATGGCAAAATCTAAGAAGCATTTAAGCAAGAAGTGGTGGATTTCCATTATGGAGCTTCATAACAGCAAGGGTAAGAAGTATGTGGTTACAAGGCGTTTACCAGAGTTATTTATTGCTGAGACAAAGACTTTTAGATCTAAGAAAAAGGCCAAGGAGTTATTTGATATGTGGCTCAAATAATTTGTCCATCTTTGCTTTAAGAATCTCTATTAATTCAGGCTGGTTAAAGAGATAAATGTCAGGGATATCAAGGCACAGGATTTGTTTTTGCATGTAGAGTTTAGGAAACCTTTTGCCCAACTCTCTTCTATGCTCTTCTTCCATCACAACAATAGTATCAGCCCACTCTATTTCTTTCTCTGATACCGGGTTCTCATTGTAAAGACCAGCAGACCTGGTTTCAAACCTGTCTTTGAAGAGCTCTTCAGCTGTTGGGCTTCTGTTCAGGTTCTGATTACAGAGAAATAACACTCTCATTTTTTCTTCTTAAAATATTCAGTATTAAACTCATGCAGAGCTATCACGAACATGCTCTCGCTCCATCCGAGAGGGGCGTTCTCATTGTACACATCGCTCTGGGAATAGTATAATTCAGGCATTCCCTTGGGAGTGTTCACTGATATTGCTTTTTCCAGGAAAGACTTGGCTTTCTTCTTCTTGCCCATCTTTTCATATATAATCGCGAGCCAGCTCAGGCCAAAGCACCACTCTGCCTCTTCTGAGTAGCCGTCCTCGTTCTTGTTGTAGTACCAGTCATTCTTGTACCTGATAACCCCTCTTGCCCTGAGCAGGTGATACTCAATATTCTTCAGGATGGTGTCTCTTTGCTGCTTGGTAACAATGTTGTAGGGATATATTAAGGATAGCTGTGCCAGGTCTACGTATTTCTTTTTTGACTCTCTTGGAAGCAGGTGGTTCAAGGACTTCCTGCCCTCTTTTATCAGATACTCTGGAACAGTCACATGCTTGCTTATTGCTGTTAGCCCTGCAAGACATGCACCCACAGAAGAGGCATGGGTCTCCTCCTCATTCTCCCACATGCCTGAATCCTCGTCATGCCAGTACTCTATAGAACCGAGATAGTCCACCAGCTTCTGGATGAGCTTCCTGTCCTTCTCTGTCAGTATAATCTTTACACCTGCCTGCTCCAGCCTTGCAATCCCCCACAGGATTGCGCCGATAGCATCGTTCTGCTTGTTGCCCCAGTCCTCCCAGAACTCATCAAAGGTCTTGGGGTGATACCTGGCATGGATGTACTCATGCTTGTGATGAGGCCTCTTGGCAATAGCATGGTCTATCTTGTATTCATGCTTTTCAAAGATTTTAAGGAGGGCTCTATAGGTCTTCTTGCAGGTCTCATAATCCTGTAGAGTGAAGAAGGCCAGGCACTCATAGAAATTATCTCTTAGCCATGCCTTCTCATAGCCTGTATTAACCTTTTTTGCAGAGGCAGCAAACAGGCCGGATGGATACTGCAGGCTCTTCAGGGTCTTGAGATGCTGCTTGATTAGGTGCTTGTTCTTGAGCTTGGTGATGATTTTCCTTGGCATACTGTCCTTCCTGGTGTTTTTGATATAAAAAAGTTATGTTTACAAATTTTTTCGAATGTAAATCAGGATTTCCGATTTTTCCTGCGACCAAGATATAAACAGCGCTCTTCCTGAAAATTAAATGCTCTTTGAGATACTCATAGCCCTATCCGCAGGCATCCTCTTTGGAATAATCACAGGCCTGACCCCAGGCATACATGTAAACCTGATAAGCCTGCTGCTCCTAAGCTCTGCACCTGTACTTGTAAAATTCTTCTCACTGACCTCACTCTCAGTCTTTATCATTGCTATGAGCATAACCCACACCTTTATTGACTCTATCCCAAGCATATACTTGGGTGCTCCTGACTCTGACACAGCGCTGGGGGTTCTGCCAGGCCACCGCTACCTTCTCAAAGGCCATGGATATGCAGCTGTAAAACTAACCCTTATAGGCTCACTAGGAGCAATCATCCTGAGCATCATCCT
>CBFDDS010000112.1:0-2428 GCA_965603625.1 Candidatus Woesearchaeota archaeon | reverse complement strand
ACCTTGACACTACCGACTGCAGTAACAATGCAACCGAGGACGTATACTATAGCTGCTGGGTTAATGCTACTGACCCGAATTATATTAATTATAGTTTTTACTCTCTCTTTGTCTACTATGAAAAGATGTATAATAATTCAAACTACTCTTTTTTCAATGTCAGCCTGAATGGTAGTGTAAGTTTTACACCGACAAATGACCATGTCGGAAACTATACAATAGTGTTCAGAGTGGATGATGGGTATGGGTGCAGCAACAGCCAGGTTGAGGAGTACTTCAACCTGAGTGTGATTAATGTTAATGACGCCCCTGTTCTGATACAGGCTATTGACAATATGAATTTTAACAGGGCGGGAGACACGCTCATATTCTACCTTAATAATCATTTCATAGATGTAGAGGGTGATGCCATCACTTATAGCTATACCAATCTTGGCACTGACTTCAGTATCACCATTAACCCGGTTACAAGCCTCACAACAGTCACTGTTCTCACCTGTGATAGTTCAAGGATTATAATGTTCATAGCAACAGACATCTACAATGCCTCTGGCCTGAGCAACCCTGTTAGGCTGAGGTGTGTCTCACCAGATCCATCCCAGCCGAGTGGGGGAGGAAGCGGCTCTGGCGGAGGAGGAGGCGCCTCTCTTCTTGAAGAGTGTATCCCTGAATATTCGTGCTTTGATTATCATAGATGTAACATAAGCAATGTGAAGCCGCAGAGGTGTGTTGATAAGCACGGATGTCAAGATGATGTCTTTATAGAGGTGCCCTGTGTCTACAGGCCAGAACTTGACTGCAATGAGAGCTGGAACTGCTCTGAATGGGATCCCTGCCTGCCCAACGGCACCCAGACCAGAAAATGTACTGATATCAATGATTGCGGAACCCTTGAGTTACTACCTCCCCTAGTGCAGGACTGTGAATACATAGGCACCTGCGAGGATGGTATCAAGAACTGCCATGACGGCGGTTGTGAGGAAGGCATTGACTGCGGAGGCCCCTGTACCCTTTGTAAGAGCATAGAGGTGCCTTATCCATTCGAGGAACAGAGGGGCATTCTTCTATATATATTAACAGGCATTATTCTGCTATGCCTCACTGCTGTGCTCTTGTATCATTACTTCCGTAAGGAGATTAATGCTACCCTTGCAAAGGCAGGCTGGATTATTTCCAAGAAAAAGAGAAAGCAAATCCTGCTGAGCGATGAGGACAAGAAGAAACTGCTGACTGGTATACTTGACTTGGAGAGGTTGTTCAAGAGGGTAGAGCTGCCTGAGGCCCTTAACAAGTATGCTGGCTTGCTGAGATATTATCTACTCAAGGTGTCCCGTGATGAGCTCGCCCAGGAGTTTGACTTGGAAGACCTTAAGAAGATTATGGATAAGAAGAGAAAGATAAGAGAGATACTAAGAAAGATATTTGTGTCTTTCTTCTCAAAGTATGTGAAGGTAGAGCAGGAGAAGGCCTTGATTACACCCAGAAACCTCACTCTCTTAATAGAGGAACTAAGGAATATTGTGCTCCAGACCTCCAAGGTCGAACCACAGGATATTGCCAGAGAGATCAAGGAACTTGAGATTCCTGAGAAGCTCAGCCCTGTTGACAAGATGACAGTTAAGATTACCAATACCTATATTGCCCTGCAGTTCCTTGAGTTGGGGGTCGCTAAGAAGAAGTACCTGGACATGCTCTCTGACTATGAGAAGCTCACTGTTGCTGAGCAGGAAGCTATTTATGAGGATATTGCCAGGCTCTACCATAATATTTCTTATGTGAATTCCTGGCATAAGAAGCCCATAGAATAAATTCAGGCTTTTAGGCTAATTTGCTAATTCTGACCTTATTTTATCAAAGCTTATCAAAACAGCTTTGGTTATAAAGTGGCTATAAAGCCAGAACAATAACAAATTATTTAAAAATGGCAAGCCATAAATTAAACTTATGAAGCTACCAAAGTTTTTCCAATTCACACGTAGTAAGCTAATTGTTTTTCTTATATACTTTATCTTAGCGGCTTTTTCATTTTGGGCTTTATATAATGTTGTGGAACCAGAATTTGAAAGGCATATGGTCCCCAGTTTATTTATGCATGTTTTATTTTTATTTATTGCAATAGTGATTTTTATTCCCTCTATTTTAGGTCTTCTTGTTACATCCATTTTGTTCCCACACAATCAGCTAGTTGCGCTTTACATGGTCATTTTATTCAATATCTTGTATGCATATCTGATTAGTTGCATCATCATGACAATCTATGATAAATTTAAGCATCATAAGCCTGCTAGGAAATCACACTCATTCAAGTCATAAAGCAACAAGCTTTCTGCTAGTATGCATGCGTTAAAGCATGACTTTATAGCCAAAATCTATGTTTATAGCCAAAGCTTATCAAAACCAAAAACTTTATAAATAGTAAGTTATTTAA
>CBFDDS010000111.1:0-2460 GCA_965603625.1 Candidatus Woesearchaeota archaeon | reverse complement strand
AGCTCAATGATATCCATAAAGCTGTGAAGCCTGATGAGAACCTGCTCGTGATTAGCGCTGATATTGGCCAGGCTGCTGAGAAGCAGGCTAGGAAGTTCCACGAAACCTGCAAGGTTACTGGTGTGTTTATTTCCAAGCTTGACGGCACTGCTAAGGGAGGAGGCGCTCTGATTGCCTGCGCTGTTACAGGCGCTCCTGTCAAGTTCATTGGAGTCGGGGAGAAGATTAATGATTTGGAAGAGTTCAAGCCAGAGGGCTTTGTTGGCAGACTCCTCGGCATGGGTGACCTTGAGGCTCTGCTTGAGAAGGCAAAGGAGGCTATAACTGAAGAGGAAGCCCAGGACTTGGGCAGGAAGTTCTTGAAAGGCGAGTTCAATCTTATTGATTTGGATGAGCAGATGCGCGCCCTCAAAAAAATGGGCCCCATGAAAAAGGTAATGGAGATGATACCCGGCATGAGCCAGGTAAAGCTGCCAAAAGAGGCTCTAAAGGTTCAGGAGAAGAAGCTTGAGATCTGGCGTCATGTGATGGACAGCATGACCAAGGAGGAGCTCGAAGACCCTGAGATAATTACTAGCAGAAAGATTGACAGGATTGCCAAGGGTGCAGGCACAAGCACCCAAGAGGTTAGAGGCCTCCTGAAGCAGTACAGGCAGAGCAAGAAGCTGGTCAAATTCATGAAAGGCGCTGATTCTGAAAAGGGAATGCAAAAAGCCCTTCAAAGAATGCAGAAGGGCGGACAGGTTAAGTTTAAGATGTAGCTATTTCTAGGCTTCTAATAAACGCTTCTAATAGACTCTTCTTACACTCTTTTTGATTAATTGGTTTTATTTTAGTTAGAAATTAGTTAGAATTGGGTTGGTAACACAGAGAGGCTTTGAACGTATAGGGTTAAGGGTGGGTGAGGTGATCTTAAGAACCTAGTGTTATTATCCTCTCTGCGCTACACAGGGTAAACACGAAGGTATGTGAGTATGATGTAATATCACACTCCCCCAAACCTTATTGTTACTATTGTGTGGTGGTACTAATATTTAAATGTTGTGGTTTTAAGATTTATTTTCAATATAGAAATAATACATTCCAAAAAATTAGAGCTGCTTCCTTATATTCTCGACAAACTGGTCAAAATCCCTTACCTTAACACAGGCACCAGCAGCGTGGTCATGGCCCCCTCCATAGCCAGCAAGGCCTTTGAAGGCATTATTAATAAGTGCAGGGAGCTTGATGTCTGTGGACCTTAAGGAGCATTTGTACTCACCATTATACTCCCATACCACCAGAATCACCTTGTCAGGATGCTTATATATCAGTTCATTGCTCATCTCCTTGGTAAAAGAGTATTCTGGGTTGTTGTATTTGAATAGGAGCAGCCTGTCCTGTGGCACTACTTTTACTCTTTTCATGAGCTCATCATAGGTTCCTTCTAATCTCTGGTACTTCTTGTAGATAAACTTGCCTCCAGAGCTCTTTTGCTCAAGAATCTCGTAAGGGTCCTTTATCCTGGTAAAGACCTTTATTGACTTAATCACATCAGAGGTCTTGCCTTTGAGGTTAAAAGAGATAATCTTTATGAGCTCTCCCAACCTTGAGTCATGCAGGGCAACCTCTGGCCTTTTTATGCTCTTTGAGAGCAGGTCAGGGTATTTCTCTACGAACTCAGCCAGTACCTCCTCCCCTGGCATGTGCCAGTCACCAATAATACCCACCATTGCTATCCATAGGTTCTCCTGTAACGCCTTGTGAATCCAAAGGGAGGTCGGCCGGTTATCATCAGGCTCTGAGAGCCTTGGATTATAGTACTCTACTCCATGCCTCTTAACAACAGGATGATGGTCTATCCACACTATTCTTGTCTTTATCCTGTTTATGAACTCCTGGTTGACAATAGGGACGTCCACTACGAACACAAGGTCAGGGGCATAGTCATTGACCTTTTGAGCTAATTCTGGCCCCAGTTCAGGAGCATTCTTCACAGGTATTCCCCTGCCCTCCCGTATGTGCTTGTAAATAAGCAGGAAACTGGCAAGCCCGTCAGGGTCGTCATCAAATAGAATAACCGGTCTTGCACATGAATCAATGATTTGCCTTATCTCCTGTATTTGTTCCTCTGATAATCCCATGTTGTCATCTCCTAGATATCTACAGCTATAGCTTCTGCCTTCTCATAGTATCTTTCCACACATCAAAGGTCACAACATCCTTGTGATAGGGCTTCTTTAGAAGGATTTTAAAAACTTTCTTGACAATGATAGCTGCTGTCATGTGAACAGCAGGGTTAATAATGCCCACCTCATCTATGGGTTTTATCTTATCAGTGTGTTTCTTGAGCTTGTCAAGGTTCAGTCCTTTATCGCATGTAATCACAAGCCCCTGGCTTCCTGAGTTAAGAGCAAAGATGCAGGGGATCTTCTTCTTTTTTGCATGTTCTGATATAAGCTTGCCAGTCTCAAAGTTAGC
>CBFDDS010000110.1:0-2514 GCA_965603625.1 Candidatus Woesearchaeota archaeon | reverse complement strand
AGAACTCCTTGCTCCTGTTAATAGCCTCATCCTCTGGGCCTGCCTCAATCTTGGGCTCGCTGCCCTCATGGATTGACTTGTTAAAGGCATGGATTGCATCTATGTGTCTCAGTTCTTCATCAGCAAGGAAGATAAAGGTCTTTTTTGCAACCCCATTCTTCATTTTCTCAGCATTATCCAGATAGAATTTTCTTATCTCAAGCTCTGTTTTTATTGCTTGTTTCAGAGCCTCTAGCTCGTCTTTTAGATAATTCTCTTCGCTCATAAAGCCCACCCTGCTTGTTAGTTAGTATTATTTAGTGTTAGTAATAGGCTTCTCTTTTTTAATCTATTCATATCGCAGCGAGTCCACTGGCTTCTGCTTTGAAGCCCTGACCGCAGGCAGGAATCCTGAGCTGGTTCCTACCACGAAAGAGAAGAGTATGCACCCCGCTATCAAGTACCATGGGAAGGCTGGCTGCAACAAGCTGTAGCCTGCTCCTGCTGCTACCGCCCCTCCTATGCTTGCCACAATATAGCCCAGCACCACTCCTATGATTCCTCCTAGCATTCCCAGCACTCCTGACTCAAACACAAAGATGAATAATATGTTCTCGTTTCTTGCACCAACTGCTTTCATTATCCCTATCTCTTTGGTCCTTTCAAGCACTGCTGTGTACATGGTGTTCATTATATTAACAGATGCAACTATTAGAGAGATAAGAGCTATTAGTATGAGAACTCCATTGAGCACATTTATTATGTCTCCAAAAGTCTTTATTATATCTTCAAAACTCTGCACAAAAAAGGTTTCTTTTCCTTCTTCCTCTCCTCTATGCTTTCTTAGCTTATCAGTAATCTTGTCTGCTAATTCTGTTGGATTAACTCCTTTTTCTGCACTTAAAAGCACGAAACCAAATTGGTCTATGTATTCAGGGTATAATTCTTCAAATGCTTCTAGGGTGATATATATCTGGGCATCATCTGCAGGGTTGCCTACCTCGCTGTAAAAACCAACAACCTCGAAATCTGCACCATTAAGCTCAACCTTATCCCCTACTTTTAATGCTCTCTTGAATATCTTGTCTTCAAACTGGTAATTATACCCAAGCACCAGTTTATTCATATCTCCTTTTTTTAAGCCCCTGCCTTTTATTATATCAATATTAAAGCCTTCCATAAAGAATTCCAGCTCATTTAAGTCCATTCCAAAAACAAAATAGTAAGTGACCTCCTTTTTGAATCTTAATTCACCTGCTCTAAAATATGCCCCTGTAATATCTTTTACTCCATTAATCTTTGCTACAAAATCAATATCATCCTGAGTTAAAAAGAAGTTTTCATCCATCCCTGGCATGCCTGCACCTTTTGGCTGGACATATAATTTATCTGCTCCTGCTTCTTCTGCCAGAGTATCCATATAAAGCTGTATTCCCAGTCCAAAGCTGACCAGAGCAAATATTGCTGTTATGCCTATGAGTATGCTAAGTATTGATAAACCGCTTCTAAGCTTTCTTTTGGCTAAGTTCTTTAGCGAGTATTTTATTTCGTCTAAATTCATTTTTTCTTACTTTGCTTGACGCAAAGAGTCCACTGGATTGAGTTTTGAAGCCCTAACAGCAGGCAACACCCCAAATATTGTTCCTAATACGAATGAAAATAGTAATGCGCCGAAAATCAAGTCAAAGCCTATGCTGGCCTGTATCAAGTCTGAGCCAAGAGCCAGTCTTCCAATAGCTGCAAGGCCATACGCAAAGGTTAAGCCAAGTAGTATGCCAACACCTCCTCCCACCATTCCTAGGAAGCCTGATTCAATAAAGAACAGCGCGAATATTGCTGAGTTCCTTGCCCCTATTGATTTCATTATTCCTATTTCTTTAGTTCTTTCAAGCACAGCAGTATACATGGTGTTCATTATACCTATCCCTCCTACAAGTAGGGATATTAGTGCTATTATTGTTATAAAGAGCTGGATTGCGAACAAGGTGGAGTCCAATGATTCAAGCATTGCTTGCGGGCTCTGTACTACAAAATCTTCTTCCCCTACATCAACATCTCTTTCTTTTCTAAGGAGATTTTCAATTCTTTCCTGCACAGCCTCTATCTGTTTCTCGTCTTTTACTTTTACAGCAATAACATCAACTTCATCTTCGTCTGTTTCAAGAATGTCAATCATGGTTCTTTCATTCATAAAAACCCCTTGGTCAAACATAAAGCTTCCTTTCTTCTCAATTATACCTACGACTCTAAATTGTATGCCATCTATTAGCACTTTATCATTAGAGCTTATTCCCCTGCCAAACATATCGTCTTTGGTAAAATCATGTCCAAGAAGAACAGCCTTGGTATCGTCATCTCTTAATAATCTTCCCTGCTCTGTTTTCAGATTCAGCATTTTCTCAATTACCTTTCTTTCATCACCGTGCGGGATGGAGGCAGCAAAGCCGATAACCTGGATATCATTGAACTCCAGGGTTCCAGTATCAATATACCTTGCAAAAGCAATATCAACACCATTAATCCTTTCAATTTTGT
>CBFDDS010000109.1:0-2538 GCA_965603625.1 Candidatus Woesearchaeota archaeon | reverse complement strand
CCCTTGAGTTTTTTGCCGTGAAGAAAGAAAACCATCTTCTTGTCTTTGCGGGTCTCCATCTCATAGGTCCCATTATCCCAGAGCTCTACCTTGCCAGCACCGTAGTGCCCTTCTTCTATCACCCCCTCAAAATAAGCATAATCTAGGTCATGGTCCTCTACCTGTACTGCCAGCCGTTTCACATCCGGCTCTGCAGGTGGTTCTTTGGGTATTGCCCAACTCTTGAGAACTCCGTCAAGCTCTAAGCGAAAATCATAATGTAAATGAGAAGCAGCGTGGCGCTGGACTACAAATATTGGAGAAGGAGGTTTTTTCTTTGGTTTGGTAATTTTTTTCTTACTCATTTCTTCTTTTTAGCCTTAGGCTTTGGCTTGGGCTTTTCCTTTTGTTGTACTAGATGGACTGTCCTGGTTGGGAAAGCCATCTCAATCTTTGCCTTCTCAAACCTCTCCTTGATTGCAAGGTTTATCTCGTGTTTTGCAGATAATATGTTATCCAGGTCTTTTATCCAATATATTAGCATTATGTTAAGGGATGAATCCCCGAACTCTTTAAATGTAACAATCGAGTCATTCTCTGTTTTCTTGTTCTTCTTAACAATATCTTTTAGTATTTTCTCTGCTTCTATCATCTTTTTCTGGGGAGTTCCGTACTCAACACCAATAACAGCCTTTATTCTTCTTGCTTTTTCCCTTGAAACATTTTCTAACACCGTGTTTGCAATATGAGAGTTGGGTATCACTATGTGGGTACCGTCAAAGGTTCTCATCCTTGTTGTCCTCAAGCCTATCTCTATTATGAATCCGTCATTATCTCCTATTTTTATTCTGTCTCCTACTTTGAAAGGCTTATCTGTCAGGATTGCGATTCCCCCAAATAGATTGCTAAGCAGGTCTTTGGCTGCCAGTGCAAAAGCTAATCCTCCAAGACCCACTCCTGTGAGCAGAGCTGAGATATCAACACCAAAACGCTTTATTAGCATTATTAGTACAAGAATCCATAGAATAATTTTTATTAATTTTCTTATAATTGGTATCAAGTGATCGTCAAGGTCTGATTTGGTCTTTGAAGCCATTGGCTTGAGATAGAATTCTATGAATGAATCTATTAGATTAATAATTATCCAAGTTACACATATGGTCAGGAGGACTAGGAACACATTGCTAATAAAAGCAAGAGTCTTTTCAGGGAGAACTAGCTGCATTATTCCAAAGTAGAATCCTCCTAGAATGATAAGGAACACAACTGGCTTCTCAAGATGACCTATGATTATGTCGTCAAGCTTGGTCTTGGTTCTGGCAGTGAACACTTTTATGAACTTGGTGCTCAGCCAGTAAAAAGCCTTACCAATAGCAATACCAAGGATTATGTACACTAATAGAATAAGGTATTGTTGATAGGTGTTTCCCCACAGCACGCCCTCTAAAAATGCCATGTTGTGCTGGAATAAAGAGTTGTTTATATAGTTTTTTGTTAGGAATAAGGAATAATAAGGAATAAGAATCAGAATGATAAGAATCAGCGCCTGTAATATATATCCTTTACAATTATCTCAAATTCTGGAGTGGCATCTGAGTCCTTCTCACCAAGAGATTTGGTTGTGAAGTTGTCAATCCTGAACTTGGCACTGTCCTCTGTTATGATAATTGACTCTATTGTTATCAGCTGTCCTGACATATTGTAGGTCTTCACCTGGTATTCTTTAAGAAAACTCTGAAAATAGGATTTTCCTTTGAGCAGGAAATAGAACTCTACAGCGCTTGAACGGGTGTTTTCAATATTTTCAAGAGTCTCATTGGTTTCAACAGTAGTATTGGTTGTGTTTATGGTGTTTGTAGTGTTTGTTTCATTAGTCTTGTTCTCAACTTTCAGAGTGATAACATGCCCCTCTCCAGACTGATTGCCAAGCGTGATAACAATACCTCCACTCTCACTTGGTTCGCCTTGTTCATCTGATCCATTATCGACCAGGCCAAGGGTGATAACCTTGGCAGGCGGTCCCTGCTCTTTTGGCTTGCAAGAAGCCATGAGAATAAGTGCGGAAATCATCAGTACAAATAGTATCCTGATAATCCTATCTTTCTTTTTACCCTTAACCATGTATAAAAGAGAATTAGCTCAAATATATATAATTAACTGTATAGACTGTATAATCACTTGGATTTGCTGGCGGCTAGGAAAAATATTTAAACCATCCAAGCCATCTTTATACTAAAAAGAGGGTGTTTTGCTTGTTCAGAAAAAAATCTAGGGATTCTGGGCCTGAGCTTGGTGCTCTGAAAAAGAGAGTGGACTTGCTTGAGAGAGAGCTGAAGAGAGTGGAGGGCTTTGAGCAGAGCCTTGCCCAGCATGAACTCATTCTTGCCAAGAAGATTGCTGACATGAACCAGTTTGAGGAGGACCTGAAAAAGCTTGTGTCAAAGCATGAGCTGGAGGAGCTGAAAAAAGAGCTTAAGAGGTTTGAGGAGCATGAGCAGGCCCTGACTGAGAATGCCAAGTTCATTGATGAGCTTACCAAAGAGATAGGCAAGGTAAAGG
>CBFDDS010000108.1:0-2556 GCA_965603625.1 Candidatus Woesearchaeota archaeon | reverse complement strand
CTACTGCACAGCAGAATGCAATGCCACCCAATGCGAACCAGGATGCACAGGCAGATTCTGTAATGCAACTTGTAAATGGGAGGATATGCCTCCTGAGAGCAACTGTGTTGATGATGCTGATAATGATTGTGATTGTCTGATTGACGGGGAAGATGGTAGTGATTGCCCTGAGGGAAGCGGCATTGATGTGAGCAGCACTCACAGGCAATGCACTGATGGGGCAAACAGTGATAGTTGGAATGACTTACCAGACCCTCCCTTAATTGATAGTGATGATGACGGGTGCTGCGATATATGCATATCTGATGGTTACCAGTTTGATACTGCCGGCGGGGCACGTGATGCCTGCGCAGCAACCCCAGACCCTGCTTGTGACTGCGGAACCCTCACCCTTAACTGGGAGTCAGGAACAACACCTTACTGCTGTGGTGATGAAGTACCGGTCAACGAGTTCTACAGGACAACAACAGACTATGATTGGCAGCCTGATTACACCTGTAACACCACCTTTGGTCCTTGCCCTCACCATGCATGCTGTAATGAGTCTTATCACTGCATTGATGAGCTAGGCAGATGCCAGAACGGCACAGAAGAGTTATGCCTTGACGGCCTGGATAATGATTGTAATGGGTTAATTGATGTATATGACCCCCAATGCAGAGGTAGGGTATGGGGATATGTGTTTGATGAGGGTAGATTCCCAATCCCAGGGGCCACTGTTAAGGGAAGCCCACCAGGTATGCCTAAGGTATTTGAGAGGGAGGCAACAACAAATGCTGCAGGAAGGTATGATATCCCAGATGCTATTATTGGCAACTACTCATTTATTTCTAGAAAAGAGGGCTATGATGACAGCGTAAAGATATTATTTATTATTCCAAACTCTGACCAGCAGGTTAACTTTACTCTTAGGAACGGCAGCTGCCACTTTGACTGCACAGACTACCATGGCAACTGTAATCCTAAATGTGACGGCTTGGTATTTGGCCCAACAGAGAACTGCACCATAATAAGCCTCCTGTGTGAACACAGACCCAAGGGCTTTGTAGTGACAGAACCCTTCACCACAGGCGGAGTAGACATGATAAGAGAGTACACCTGCTGTGAAGGAGTGCCTGAAGGAACATATAGGGAGTATGAGAAAAGACCAGCAACAGTCGGAGGAGACATAGACGACCTGATAGATAGTACCTTCATAATAAAGAAAGGAGGAAGAGACATAATCCTCCACATAGTTGTCACACCACCCCTCGGATAAGAGATATCCTTACGAATGAATAAAACGAGGATAATTAATTACTTCTAAGTAGTAATAAAACCGAAAGCTTTATAAATAAAGAAAAGAATATATAATGGAGTGTTAGAGGTGTAATGGTATGAATGGAAATGTAATGGTTGAAGTAAGAACTCCAATTCTAGTTAAAGATACAGATATCTGGACACCTCCACAAAAAGGAGAAATATTTCTGCCAAATGGAAGAGGAGGATACGAACTCCAAAAACCACTGGAAGAAAGAGTAGACCATGAAATAAAAGTAAAAAAAGGCATATTAAGCAAGGATAAAGTGGTGGTTGATGGAAAGACCTTTGTTGGGAAGAAAAAAGGAAAAGTTCTTCTAGCTGAGAATTACAAGCCAAACAAAGCTCTAAGAACAGCAGGTGTCGCAGCACTAGGACTAGTCTCACTTCTGAGCACAATGAAATGCGGTGGTGGAAACAGAGGCGGTGTTAATGGACCAAAACCTCCAAGAATAATCCTCGAAGTCTACAACCACACCCAAGGATATCTAAAAACAGTTGACTCTGGAGAACTAACAAGCCAATATTCCATAGGCATAAACCAATTGGGAGTGTCAGGAGTAGACAATATGAGGTGGGCAGTAAGACAGACAGGCTTCGGAGACAAAGTCGCAACAGGCTACGATGGAATCATAAGACTACCCCTCCCAAGCACAGAAGTAAATTATGATTTGTTCTTGTTCAATACAGGGAATAATGCAGATTATGTTGAAATGGACGCACAAGGTGCTATTCTGCTTAATGGAAAACATAATCTAAAAGGTTATAGACAAGATTATGACGGACAAACAGGAAATAACAAAAAATATCCTCAAAGGGTTTGGACTGGAGATTCATTACCAGAGATAGGAGGTAACCCTGGTGTTTATGTGCAGATAGATTCCATAATGCACCCAGAAAAAGCACCTTATAGATACGGCTCAGTGCAAGCCAGCCCCACCCCTATCAATGGAGCTGATTTCACTTATGGATATGCTGATTGTGGTGGTGCTGATGGACAACAGGTTGGTAATAGCATTAGAGTGAATGCAGATAAACTTGGTCATGATATAAAAAGCATGGTTGCTACTGGGATAAGGGAAAGTTTTGAAAGATTCACAGATACAGATGATTTAAATCAATATATTCAAAGCCAAGGTGTTCTACGTGCCTCAGCCCAGGACAGATTATGCTACATTCTCATAATGAACTAGACTCTTCCCCTTTTATCGAAACCTTTAAATAACTGTTTTCTAATAAGACATCCCATAATAGTAG
>CBFDDS010000107.1:0-2573 GCA_965603625.1 Candidatus Woesearchaeota archaeon | reverse complement strand
ATCTCTCCTACAATAATCCTGTCAGGCCTCATTCTCAAGGGGTTCACAATAAGGTCAAGCATAGAAATCTCTCCTTTGCCTTCAGGGTTTGGCAGCCTAGTCTCCATTGGAACCCAGTGCAGGGTCATTGGAAGCCTGATCTCCCTTGTGTCCTCGATAGAGATGATTCTCTGGTTAGGCGGGATAAATATGCTGAACACATTCAGAGTGGATGTTTTACCAGAACCAGTGCCTCCCACAATCAGCATTGAGAGCTCGTATTGCATGGCAGTCCAAACCATTGCAGCAGAATAATAATCAATTGTGTTGTTTAAGATAAAGTTTGTGATTGACCAAGGAGACTCTGCAAACTTCCTGATGGTTATGGTATTGCCCTTTGAAGAGATCGGACGCAGAGTAGCATTCACCCTGTCCCCTGTCTTAAGATGAGCGTCCATCAAAGGAGTCAAGGTTGTTATCATCTTATCTATGTTCCTGCCGGCAAGGGTAGCATAATGGACAACGGATGCTTCATCATCAATGATTATGTTTGTTTCCAGCCAGCCAAACTTCTTATGATAAACCCATAAAGGCTCAAAAGCATTGTTAATAACCACCTCTTCAAGATTCTTGTCCTTGAGCAGGAACTCAATCTCACCCATTCCAAGGCTGGTCAGGATTATATAATCACTGAAAACATGAATCCTGTCTTCAGAAAGGTCAGGGAAAACCTCTCTCATAATAGTAAGAATCTTTTTCTTGTACTCCTGCTTGATCATGGCTTCTTCTTCATGAGTCTTGAAAACCACATTAAAGGTGATTTTGCTAATCACTTCTTCCTTGATTTTATCAATAACCATGCGCGTGATATCGCTGATTTTTAACAAGGATACAATGTAGAAAGGCACTGGCTCAAGCTCCTGCTTAATGATTTCAACCTCAACAACCATGCTGTCAATGTCAATGTTATAACCGTCCATCTTAGTGATGGGGTCCTTGATTTTCTTGCTCACATTCTTCATGAAATTCTCAACATGATACTTACGCACATTAAGGTAAATCTTTTTTGTTTCAGCATCATCCCTATGCCTAAGATACTTGTAAAGGTCATAGATAAGCTTGTTCGCAGCCTTGATATTATTGAAGCTCTTATAGAACTTGAGCTTGTTGATAAGCTCAGCTTCATCAAGGTGCTTGAACTCTGGCTCTGGACTGCGCAGATACTTAATCATAGGGCCCTTGACATTCTTATAATCAATAAGAACAAACCCTAATTGCTCCAAGTACCTAGCTATTTTGGTAACACTAGCAGCCGGTATCTGCAGTTTCTTGGCTAAATCATGAATATAAGCCTTTTTTTCTTTCTCGATAATATCGAACAGACTGTCTATTTTTGTTAAGAACATATAATCGCCTCTTTTCCCTCTTTTTTGTAATATGTAATATACATATTTTCCATATAAGAGTATATATATTTTACGGTTGTTTGTGCACTAACGATAAAAAACATGGTTAGCACCAATTTATCGTTAACTTTTTAAGAAGATACTGATTTCCAAGTATAGTCAAATCCTGTTATACTGGGGTTTGCTCGTAGAATTTTATTAAAGGACTCCGGTGCGAAGCACTAGGAGTCGTTTGCCTTTTGTAAAGTTTCAACAAAAGCTTTGCTTTTGAGTGCCAAAAACAAAGTTTTTGTCATGTGAGTGAACAAAGTGAACGGGCGAAAACTTTTGGGGGTGATAATTTGGCTGAAGAACAAGAAGTGGGTGTTGTATCGCACTATTTCACTAAGATAGGTGTTGCGATTGTTGAATTAACAGGTACTGTTAAGGTTGGGCAGAAACTGCATATCAAGGGAGCAACATCTGACTTTACACAGAAACTTGATTCAATGCAGATTGACCATAAGTCTGTTGAAGAGGCTAAGAAGGGCGATAGCATTGGGTTAAAGGTCAAGGAGCATGCCAGGGAGCATGACAAGGTGTTTGTTATAGAGGAATAGGATTGAACATTTTTTTGTTTTCAAAAAATCTTTTTGATTTTTTGGAACAGCAGCCTTACTGCTTGTTTTTGTAGACTTCTTTTTCATTAAACTTATAAATAGATTATTGTTACTATAGAGGAATTATGAAACGAATAGTGGTTATTGGAGGCTGAAAATGCTCTTATACTGTTCTCAGAGGTCTAAAAAACTTTGATATTGAGATAACTGCCATTGTTTCTATGATGGATTCTGGTGGCAGCACTGGCAGGCTTAGGGATGAATTTGGCTTTCTTCCGCCAGGCGATGTCAGGAGATGTTTGCTTGCTCTAAGCCCAGATACCAGCACTCTTAGAAAGCTGTTTGATTACAGGTTTGTAAGGGGTGTTGGTCTTAATGGCCATAACCTTGGCAATCTTTTTCTGACTGCTTTAAGGGATATTACTGGCAAGGAAGAGGATGCTATTAAAGAGGCCTCAATGATTCTTAACATTAAAGGAAGGGTTCTTCCTGTTACTACTACCAACTGCCAGCTGGGTGCAATTCTTGAGAACAGCCAGACCATTGTGGGTGAGACCAATATTGATGTTCCAAGGCATGATCCTAAGCT
>CBFDDS010000106.1:0-2619 GCA_965603625.1 Candidatus Woesearchaeota archaeon | reverse complement strand
CTATGCAAGCAACACAGTTGGTGGTTACTATGCAGCAAGGCTACCAGTGCTTGAGTATTTGAGGAAAATCAAGAGGCAGGCATCTGTGTTGTTGCTGCGATTTATTACAGGCGAGTATTATGCGCCCTTGGGTGTGTGGGTGGTTAGGGAAGCTGTTAGAAAAACACTTTCAACCAAGTCATTGAATTTTAGTTCAAAAGAATTAATGCTGAAGTATACCAAGGCTGTTGTAAAGAAGAAATTTGGGATAAATGTTGATTTTATTATGAATAAAAGCATACTTCTCAACCAGATTAAGACGCAGAGAAAGTTGGTTGGTTTCTAAACCCAAACCTTTTTATTATGCCTCTGTCTTCTCTTTCTTCTCATGGAACTAACTGATTTCAAGGCAAATTTTGAGGATGCCCTTGCTAGGAACGAGTCAGTAGTATTCTTCTGCAACTGCAAGGTGAGGTATAGCGGCAGGGCAGAGGCTTTTCTTGCAAGAGGGGACAGGATGATAATTGTTAAGAGCGATAACACTGTGCTTGTTCACCAGCCAGAGGGAAGCAACCCTGTCAACTATATGAAGCCTAATTCAAAACTAGAGTTGGAGCAGATTGATAATCACTTGATTCTAAAAACCCAGAACCTGGATTACAAGGACTATCTTGATATTGAGATATTTCGAGTTTATAGTTTTATGAGCCACAAACTTGAGGACGGCTTAAAGCTTGAGCTGGTAGGCACTGAAAAGGACATGAGCGACATGATAAAGGCAGAGCCAGGATTGATTAGCAAGGATTTCAAGCCCTTGAGCAGGGAGGAGCACACTAAATTTGGTTTCATAGATGTCTTTGGGCATGACAAAAAAGGCAACCTGGTGGTTGTTGAGTGCAAGAGATACACTGCAAGCCTGCAGTGCGTTACCCAACTCAGAAGATATGTTGAGAAAATAAAAGAGTTGAAGGGATTAAATGACAAACAAGTCAAAGGAATACTTGCAAGCCCAAAAATCAGTCCTAATGCAAAAGAGATGCTGGAGAAATGGAAGTTTAAATGGGTGCAGGTGCATCCTCCCAAGAGATTAGAAAGATTTAATAAAGACCAAAAGAATCTACTCCATTGGTAAGATGACTAGACTACATAAAAACAAGGTATACTATTCAAAGGATGAATGGACTGTTGAAAAAGCCAGTGATGAAATAAGCGACGGCTTAGACCTCATCAATAAAATAGACAAGAAAATAATAACTTTTTTTGGTTCTCACAGAGTAAAACCTGATAATGAGTATTATCAGCACTGCAAAAGCGTTGCTCATGAACTAGGGAAAAAAGGATATGCAATCCTAAGCGGAGGAGGACCTGGAATAATGCACGCAGCCAACACAGGAGCAACAGAGGCAGGAACGACATCAATAGGCTTAAAAGCAGACCTTATAAAAGAAGAAGATGTAAAAGACAAGATATACACACATAAATTATCATTTCATTTCCTGTTTGTCAGAAGATTCATAATGTCAATCAAGAGCGAAGCCTTAATATTCTATCCAGGAGGATTTGGAACTCTTGATGAACTCTTTGAATATGCAGTGTTAATGCAGGCAGGAATAGTGGATAATGTTCCTATTATATGTGTTAATAGGAAATTCTGGCAAGGGCTTATTGACTGGATAAAAGAAAAGATGCTGAAAAAAGGCTTGCTCACCAATAACGAGGAAGACCTCAAGTTACTGCACTTTGTAGATGACCTTGCTGAGATTGCTGAATTGATTGAGAAAAAATAAGCAGATTACAACTTCTCTGCAAGCCTCAGCGCTGGCTCAATCAGTATCTCTACTGCTACTTCTCTGAGGATTTGTTCTGCTCTTTTGAAATTATAAATATATGGATGGTCTCTTAATTCTGGCACCAGGATATGCCTGCTTTTGTCTTCATACACTTCATCTGGGGTTACAAATCTTCTTATGCCTGCATTAACTATGGCCCCAGCACATGGTTCACAACAGAACCATTCATTCATGTATATTGTTCCGCCTTCAGTAGGGATACCATACTTAGCAGCATTGCATATTGCTCTTATCTCTGAGTGTATTGATGAAGGTCGGTCATCCTTGTTTTCATATTCCCCTAATAAGAGCATAGGATCCATTCCCTCTAATGTTGGCCCGTTCCACCCAAGAACATAACTCCCGCCAAGTGTTTCTATCACTGATACTACTGGATGTCCTGGATAGGTGTTTTCCTGTAATGCTTCTTCTAGCTTGCTTCTGATAATCTCAATGTCCATTCATTGCACCCACTCTATTTGCATATATCGCATGCCTTGAGCTTCTTTTTTCTTGCTTCCTTAGAATTAGCATAAGTCATAAAGTTCTTTTTGCTCACCCTCTTAAGACCGAGACATTTCCTGTCATAGTGATATCTGGTGCCTGTTTTTGAGGCGTATACTTTCATCTCACCCTTCTTTGGCTTGGGCTTTTTTTCTTCTGCTTTTTTCTTTTTTTCTCTTTCCTTGCCTTCCTTGATTGCTTTTTCGCTTATCATCCTTATCTTCTCGCTTATTGTCTTCACATTGTCATCTATTTTCTCCAGGTCTCTTCTCACTTTGTCAAAGTCAACTCTGGGCGCTTCTTTCAG
>CBFDDS010000105.1:0-2627 GCA_965603625.1 Candidatus Woesearchaeota archaeon | reverse complement strand
AAAATCTTTCGATGGACCCGAATATGGTTCGATGGATGATGGTCGGGCGATGCCGTTCATTGTCTTTGTCGATATAGAAGAGATCAAACCGTTCCGGCAGCGACATATCCAGCTGAATGGTTCCGCACTGCCAGTCCCTGCCAATAGCATCTTTGAGGTGAAAATCTATTTTTGGTCCGTAAAAGGCTCCTTCACCCACATTGAGCTTGTACTTCTTGCCGCTCTTATCAAGCACATCCTTGAGCTTATTATCAGCCAATTCCCATAGCTTTGGGTCTCCCATAGCCTTCTCAGGCTTGGTTGAGAGCTCCATCCTGTACTTAAAGCCAAAGGTAGTGTAGAGTTCGTCTGCAAAGTCTATGAGCTCCTGCACCTGCTCCTCTATCTGTTCTTCTGTGCAGTACACATGAGCATCATCCTGGGTAAAGGCCCTCACCCTAAACAAGCCAGAGAGCACTCCTGAAAGCTCATGCCTGTGAACAAGCCCAAACTCTCCTGCCTTTATAGGCAGCTCTTTGTAGGAGTGAAGCCTGGTCTTATATATCAGAATGTTTCCAGGGCAGTTCATGGGCTTGATAGCACACACATTATTATCAATATTAGTGAAATACATATTATCCTTGTAATGGTCCCAATGGCCTGACTGGAGCCAGAGAGCCTTGTTAAGCACAATAGGAGTCATGTTCAGCTCATAATTCCTCTTGTCCATGAGCTCTATGGTGTAGTCAACCAGCTTTCTCCAGATAAAGCTTCCCTTGTCATGGAAAAAGGGCATGCCAGGGGCTTCGTCATGAAAGCTGAATAAGTCCATCTGCTTCCCAATCTTTCTGTGGTCTCTTTTCTCTGCCTCCTGGACCTTGGCAAGGTAGTCCTTGAGCATGTTCTTGTCAGGGAAGCTTATCCCATAGATTCTTGTGAGCATCCTGTTCTTGCTGTCACCCCTCCAGTAAGCACCTGCCAGCTTTAAGAGCTTGATAGCACCGATGTATTTAGAGTTAGGTACATGGGGTCCTCTGCACAGGTCCTCGAACTCTCCCAGGGTGTAGGTGCTCAGCTTCTCAGTGTCAGGCACCTCATTAATGATTTCTATCTTGTAAGGCTCATCCTTGAAAATATTAAGAGCCTCCTCCTTGCTAACCTCTTTTCTTGTAAATGAAAGTTCCTGCTTGATAATCTTGTTAATCTCAGCCTCTATCTTCTTTAAGTCATAATTGGTTAGCTTGAGGTTGTCAAAATCATAGTAGAATCCGTCCTCAATGTTAGGCCCAATAGTCACCTTTACCTTGGGATACAGCCTCTTAACAGCCAGAGCCATCACATGGCTGCTTGAATGCCTGAAGGTGTCCATGCCAGCCTCATCCTCAAAGCTCAGAACATCAAACTCCCCGCTCCTGTCAGCCGGAGCAGACAGGTCAATGAAATGATTGTCTATTCTTGCGATTAGAGCCTTGTCTAGCTTTTTCTTAAGCCTCTGCTCTGCAATATCCAAGGCCTTGGTGCCCTTATCAAACTCTGCCTCTGTCTTGTCAGGGAATCTCAGCTTGATTTTCTCAGCCATTTTGGGTTTGTTTTTGGTTTGTAATTGTTAGAGTGTATTTTATTATTTATAAGTTTTTGGTAAAGGAACCAGAAATAAAGGGCCCTACCTTCTGCCCACAGTGTATTGATAAGTGTTTCTCTTGCCAGTATTCTTGTACTTGATAAGATTAGTCTTTCTGAGCTTTTTTAAGGACATGGTGACAGAGCCAATGCTCACCTTTAGTTTCTCAGATATCTGCCTAGAAGTAAACCATCTGCCTTTATTCTTACATAGAAAATCATACACTTCTTGCTGTCCCATGACTCACCTTCGGTGATGTTTGGGGCTCAAAAAAGCACTAGCTTTTTTGCTGACCCATTTGGGTATCACCCTCCTCTTTCACCCATATATAAACTTAGGAGTATATAAGCCTTTCCTTTTTTAAAGAATATTACCAGGTAATAACTGAGACCAGTATCATCACAAAGCCCACACCCATGGCAATCCATGCATATTTTTCATACTGGGTCAGACTCTTAAAATAAATCTGTGCCTTTTGGATGAACTGGTTAATCTTGACATTCAGCTTATTAATCAACTGATTAAGGTCAACTTGTGCCATATCCTCTTATACTTGACTTTAAAGTATATAAAGCTTTGTAATGAGTGAAAAGTTAGTAAAGGAAAACACTCAAATATTCTTCTTCAGCAAGCTTTTTAAACCATTGCTCATTCTCAGAATGGACCAGAGGTGAACAGATATGTCTGAACAGAATATAGAGCCTGTAAAGATAACTGACTATTTGTTTGAAATCAAGAAGAAGGGAAGGATGAAGGTTCCTGTCAAGATTTATGCTAGTGAGAAGCTTCTTAAAAAGCTGGGAGAGGATAAGAGCCTACAGCAGGGAGTGAATGTGGCTTCCCTGCCAGGTATATATAAGGCCAGTATCATGCTCCCTGATGCCCATCAGGGCTATGGATTCAGTATTGGCGGTGTTGCTGCTATTGATGTTGAGAAGGGGTGTATAAGCCCTGGAGGAATAGGATTTGACATCAACTGCGGTGTTAGGCTGCTTACTACCCCCCTGAAAAAGGAAGATGTAGAACC